>JBGPHQ010000008.1:0-14910 GCA_041484505.1 Patescibacteria group bacterium | reverse complement strand
GAGATAAATTAGCAGTAAACGTAATCATATCCGTCGAAAACCGTTAACGAACGAGGCGCCGACGCCGACCAAGGACAAAGGGTTCTTGCGGCTGAACGGTAGCGTCATAGAAGCCCTGCCGGGCGGGATGTTCAAGGTCAAACTGGAAAATGACCAAATCCTGCTGGCCCATCTATCGGGCAAGATGCGCCTAAACCGACTGAAAATCCTGCCGGGCGATACCGTCACGATGGAAGTTTCGCCCTACGACTTACTAAGGGTCGAATCGTTTACCGGCTCTGAGTTCTGTATTCTTTCTTACTTAAATCACGTTCTGCCGTGAAAGTCCGATCATCAGTCAAACCGATCTGTAAAAACTGCCGTGTCGTTCGACGCGGCAAGAAGTTAATGGTTGTTTGTCCGTCTAGTCCGAAGCATAAACAACGTCAAGGATAATACTTTGTTTAATCGCTTAATGCCCATAGGTTTCTAATCACATGGCCGTTGTCCGTATCGCCGGGGCTACCCTGCCCGCCAATAAACGCGTCGAAATTGCCTTGACCTATTTATACGGCATTGGGCTGACGTTATCACAAAAAGTATTAACCTGCGCCCAAATTGATCTCAACACCCGCGTCAAAGATTTAACTGACGTGCAGGCGAATAAAATCCGCGAACTGGTGGAAAAAAGTTATAAAGTCGAGGGGGATTTAAAACGCGAAGTGCTGATGAATATTAAGCGGCTGAAAGAAATCGGCGCCTATCGCGGCGCGCGGCACAGTAAGAACCTGCCGACTCGCGGCCAGCGCACTCGCACTAATTCACGGACCGTGCGCGGTAATGTCCGCAAGACGATGGGGTCCGGTCGTAAATCAGCGGCGGAAAAGACTTAATATAAATTTATGGTTGATGAACTAAAAACCGCGACGACGACCGCCACTCCAATCACGCCAGCTGAACCAGCGACGGCGTCGGCCGCTAAATCTCGTCCGGCCAAAAAAAAGAAGTTTATTCAGCACGGCCAAGCGCACATTCACTCCACCTACAATAACACCATTATAACTTTAACTGACCAGCAGGGGAATGTCATCGGTTGGTCATCGGCTGGCAAATGTGGATTCCGCGGACCGAAAAAAGCCACTCCCTACGCGGCCGGAATTATTGTGCGCGACGTGGTGGAAAAAACCAAAGCCGTCGGCTTAAAAACGGTTGATGTCTATGTGCGCGGCGTCGGCCTCGGTCGCGAAGCGGCGATTCGCGCCCTAGCCGCTAACGGTTTACAGATTCAAGTTATCAAGGATCAAACCCCGACACCGCACAACGGACCACGACCGCGTAAAGTTCGTCGGGTATAATAATATTTCAATTATTCAATCACCTTTGTGGCACGTAAAATAGGACCCCGGATTAAACTCTCCCGACGCTATGGCGTGGCTTTGTTCGGCACGGCCAAAGAGGCTAAGGCGCTTGGTCGACGCGGTTACCCGCCGGGACAGCACGGCCAGACCAGCAATCGCCGGTTGTCTGGCTACGGGTTACAACTGCGTGAAAAGCAGAAGGCTAAATTAATTTACGGTTTATTAGAAAAACAATTCCGTAAATATTTCGAAGAAGTGCGGCGGCAAAAAGGCGATACCGGCGAACTATTAATTCAAAACCTCGAACGGCGCTTGGATAATGTGATCTATCGGCTCGGTTTCGGCACCACCCGGGCCCAAGCTCGCCAATTAGTTAGCCACGGCCACGTCCAAGTCGACGCTAAGCCGGTCAATATTCCGTCGTACCGCATCAGCGTCGGCCAAGTAGTCACCATTCGACCCCAAAGCCGCGGCAAAAAATATTTTGAACCGATCGCCAAAACCATGGAGACTCACACGGCTCCGGGCTGGCTCGAACTCGATAAAACTGCTTTAATCGGCAAAATCCTTAATTTACCCACCCGGGACGACACCGAACGACTGATCGATCCGCAGCCGATCGTCGAATTCTACTCTCGTTAATTATTATTTCCGCCTATGGAATCACTGCCCTTACCATCAGCGCTCAGCGCCAGCTCGACCCGCGGCCATCGCGCCACTTTCACGATTGAGCCGCTTTACCCCGGTTACGGTATGACCGTGGGCAACGCCCTGCGGCGCGTGTTGTTGTCGTCGTTGCCCGGCGCGGCCATTACGGCGGTTAACATCGAAGGCGCGACCCATGAATTTTCTACCTTGCCATATGTGAAGGAAGATGTGGTGGACATTATTTTGAACTTAAAACTGGTCCGCTTGAAATTACACACCGATGAACCAACGACCGTCCGGATAGAAGCTAAGGGTGAAGGCCCGGTCACGGCCGGCGACATCAAGGGCGACGCTAACGTGGAAGTGGTCAACCCGAAACAACATCTAGCTACCCTGACTGATAAAGCCGCCAAGTTAAACCTGGAATTAACCGTCGCCCCTGGTCGCGGATACGTGCCGGTGGAAAACCGTGAAAAAGAACGCTTACCGCTCGGGACGATTGCCATCGACGCAATTTACACGCCGCTGAAGAACGTTAATTTCACGACCGCCAATGTCCGGGTCGGACAAATGACTAACTTTGACAAGTTAAACCTTGAGATTACGACTGACGGGACACTTAGCCCGGCGGAAGCGCTTGACCAAGCCGCTAAAATTCTGGTCGAACACTTCCAATTTGTTTTGGCGCACGCTAAAGCCGAAACTAGCGACGGCCCACCGGACGCCGCTACCGAAAATCCGGAAGTCATGGCCGAGGCTCCGAAGAAAAAAACCCGCCGTAAAAAAACTGAGACGGCTAAAGAATCTGCCGCCACTGAATCGGCCACTCCACCCTTAGCTGAATAATCTAGTGCGTCATCGTAAATCAAAAATCACCCTTGATCGCAACGCCAAACAGCGGCGGACTTTGCTTCGCAACCTAGCGGTCAGCCTGATCAAACACGAACGGATTACCACCACTCCCGCCAGGGCGCGGGCGACCAAAGCGTTGGTTGAAAGATTGGTGACCATCGGTAAACCCGGCACATTGCACAGTCGCCGTCAAATTATTAGTCAACTGAATAGCGCGACGGCCACTGACAAGATCGTCAAGACTATCGCCCCGCGTTATAAGCACCGGCCCGGCGGTTATTTACGGACCGTTAAGCTCGGCCGGCGGTTAGGTGACGGCGCGGATCAATTATTAATTGAATTTATTCCGACCACGGTATGATCACGGTCGAATTTGACGCTAAAAATAAGGTCCTCGGACGCCTGGCCACGGAAATTGCCAGCACCTTGCGCGGTAAAAAAACGGTGGATTTTCGGCCGGATCGAGCGCCGGAAATTACAGTCATTGTCCGCCATGCCGACCAGATTGTGGTCACCGGCACCAAGGAACGAAACAAATACTATTATCATTTTTCCGGTTATCCCGGGGGCTTGAGTAAAAAAAGGTTGTCCGAAGTTCGGGCGGCCCACCCCGAACGGCTGATCTATTTAGCGGTCAAACGAATGTTATCAAACAATAAATTGCGCGCCAAAATGTTGAGACGCCTAATAATAGATGTGACCAAGGATTAGCCATGACCCCTTTAATCGAAAAATCACAGCGTCGACCGGCGAAGCACACCCCGGCTAAAACTACCGCCAAAAAAGTCACCCCCGGAAAAAAGACGGTTCGAAAACCGATTTCGCGACCGTCGACTGTTTCAAAAATTTCCTCTCTCAAAATTGCTAAGCCGGAACGGACCCACAAATTAAATTACATATTTTCTGTCGGTCGGCGGAAAGAAGCGGTGGCCAGGGTGCGCTGGAAAGCCAATGAACCGGTTAACATTATTGTTAACGGCCGACAATTTTCCGATTACTTTCCCACTTTTGAACTCCAGCATATTGTCCGCCAACCATTGGTGCTGACCCATAACGATAAACTCGGCTCCGTCTCGGTCAAGGTCAGCGGCGGCGGCATTAACGGCCAGGCCGAGTCAGTCCGGCTCGGCATTGCCCGGGCGCTGGTCAAAGTTGATCCAGACCTGCGTTTAGTATTAAAGCGGGCGGGTTTTATGCGCCGTGATCCGCGCGTCAAGGAACGCAAGAAGTACGGATTGAAACGGGCCCGGCGCGCGCCGCAATGGCAGAAACGTTAAACTAATCGAACGATTATGGTCGCCTCTCCGGTTGCGGTGAACGGCGGTCGGGTCGCCAAAAATACGACTTATTTGACGTTGGCCCTGATCGGCCAGAAAGTTTTGTCGGCGTTATATTTGCCGATTATTGCCGTCTTAGTCGGACCGTCGGCGATCGGCGTGTATCTGGGGGCCTTATCGGTCATAAATATTTTCGCGATTTTTGTCGATCTGGGGTTAACCCCCGCCTTTATCCGCCAAACAGCGCGCGATCGCGACGAGGGTCAACGTGAATTCAACGTGATCATGTCGTTCAAGGTGGCTAACTCGATCCTGGTGGCGATCGCCATGTTGGTGATCATGATTATGCTCAGCCGGGTGATACCGTCGCTCCATCCAAACTTTGTTTACTTGCAATGGGGCGCCTTGGGCATGGCCCTGGACGCGCTGACGGCTACGGCCTATGGTTTCTTCCGCGGTTTACAGCGGCTAGAGTTCGAATCGGTCGGCACAGTTTTACACCGGGTGGTCTTAATGATCGTCGGTTTGACCGCCCTGCAACTCGGCGCGCCGACAGTCGTCATCATTATTGCCTTAGTGTCTGGCTCGACTGCCAATTTCCTGTATGCCAGTTTTCAATTGTGGCGGCAAGGCATTAATTGGCGTCCGACTTGGCACTGGGTGACCCTGAAGAAACTGCTGGTGATCGCCATTCCCTTCGGCCTAGCCGCGTTGTTCACCGCCATCTACGCCAATAGTGACACAGTTTTGCTTCAATTTTTCAAGGACCACCGGGCGGTGGGACTATACGGCACCGCCAATAAAATGATCGTGGCCTTTCAAATAATTCCGGCCGCTTTAGTCGGCGCAATATATCCGGCTATGAGCTCGGCCTTTATTAATGATCGGGCTCGGCTGCAACGTTTGTTTGTTAACGCCATGCGATATTTAATGGTGGTTTTTATTCCGATCATGGTGGTGATCGTGTTGTTAGCCCAGCCATTGATTTTGCATATCTATAAGAGTTTGTGGCTGGACGCGGTTTGGCCGCTGAGGGTGTTGGCGGTTGGTTTGCCGTTCCTGTTTTTGCATTATCCGCTAGGGTACTTACTTAATTCCGCCAACCGGCAAACGCGCAACACCTGGAATGTGGCCATCACCGTGATTTTAAATATCGGACTAAATCTAATATTTATCCGCCAGTTTTCATACAAATCAGTGGCGGTAATTTCGGTCTTATCTTCCGCCATGTTGTTTTCGCTGGGCCTGTATTACGCCCGTAAAATTATGCCGTTGGGAGGACGCGAATTATTTGTGACTTTAGGAAAAACGGTGGTGGCCGGTTTTATT
Source organism: Patescibacteria group bacterium (assembly GCA_041484505.1). GTDB lineage: Bacteria > Patescibacteriota > Patescibacteriia > SBBC01 > CAIJZX01 > CAIJZX01. Next base: position 9,467 of record JBGPHQ010000008.1, on the reverse strand, counting down.
TTAGCGGCGGTGGGGGCCGGTTTAGTTTCATATGTAAATAATTTGTGGGGCGCGATCTCGATTGCCGCGGTGCTGTTCGTGATCTACCTGGTGTTGATCTTCCTGCTCCGGATCGTTAACCCCCGCGACATCGGACAAATGATGCGGCGTTTACGGCGGGTATGACGCCGTACGTACTACTGACCGAGTTCTTTCCACCCGAACACGGGGGGATCCAAGCGACACTGGGACTGCTGGTGGCCTGGCTGGGTGGCCAGGTGACCGTTATTTCCCCTCAACTCTCAGAGCGCCAAGAAAATCGCGTCGTTCGGTCTTTGTTTTCCGGCTCAACTTGGCCGCGGTGGTGGTGGTTAGTTGGTTGGCTCCGGGCCGCAAAAAAGGCCGGGCTGACCACGGCCATATTTGGACATTTTAGCGCCGCCGTGATCGCCGGTCTGGTGGCCAAACGATTTTTTGGTTTGCGCTACGTGGTTTTAATACATGGCCAGGATCTGTTGTCTGAACGAAAACGATGGTTAACACGTTTCTTAATCGGTCCCACGCTTAGGCAAGCTGACTTTATTGGCGTCAATAGCGCGTATGTTGAAAAATTAGTGTTGGCGTTTGAGGTGCCGTCAACCCGCATCGTCCAGACCCATCCGTTCGTTAAAACTGCTGATTTACTGAGCAATTTGGAGACTACCGCCGGACATCGATTAATTACAGTGTCCCGCTTGGTGCCTCGTAAAAATATTGGGTCGTTACTATGCGCGGTCGCTGAGTTAAAGAAACGCTTTAGTGACATTACGCTCGAGATCGTTGGTGATGGTCCCGAGGCGGAAAAATTAAAGGCCTGGGCGACTGAATTAAATCTTGGGGAGGCAGTCACATTTCATGGGGCCGTCGGCGAAATGACGAAATGGCGATTACTAAAAAACGCCAATGTATTTGTGATGGCCCCCACCATCCGCTCCGGCGGCGCCGATATCGAGGGCTTAGGCCTGGTGTATTTGGAAGCAGCCGCCTGCGGCTTGCCGGTGGTGGCTAGTAATACCGGCGGCGTGAGTGATGCGGTGATTGACGGTCAGACCGGTTTATTAGTGGATCCAAATAATTTACTCGCCCTGGTTGAAGCGCTGGAGAAAATTTTACTAAACCCTGACCAGGCTAAAAATTATGGTCGGGCCGGGCGAGAGCTGGTCCGCAGTGAATTCACCGCCCAAATTAGAATTACCCGTTTTCTGACGTTGTTGCAAGGTATGCCAACGGAAAAAATGCCGCTAGTTTCGGTAATTATTCCCACCTACCAATCCGCGTCGACCATCGTCGCAACGTTACAATCGGTTCAACAGCAGACTTACCAACGAATTGAAATTATTGTCGTGGATGACGGTTCGACCGATAACCTGACAGCTAGGTTAGAACCGTTTATGAAGGTCATTAACTACCAGCGGCAAAATAATGCCGGCGCGCCGGTGGCGCGAAATAAAGGTTTTGATCGAAGTACTGGAAAATTTATATTATTTCTAGACGCCGATACCGGGCTGGAACCGACCGCCATCGAAAACATGTTAAAAGCTTTGGTCACTCATCCACAACTATCTTACGTTTACAGTGACTTCTATTTCGGCTGGAAAAAATTTAGTCTATTCGAATATTCAAGCGTTAAATTACGACAGCGTAACTTTATTCACACCACTAGCCTGATCAGGCGCGAAGCCGTCAAGCCTTTTGACCCGGCGCTAAAACGTTTCCAAGATTGGGATTTGTGGCTGACCATGGACGAGCAGGGGCAACGTGGCGGTTGGATACCGGCGGCCCTGTTTCGCGTTACGCCCCGGCCGGGCGGTTCGGGCATCAGCGCTTGGCGACCGTCGTTCGTCTACCGCTTGCCACTGGTTGGCCAGGGCCGCGGGTCTGAGGCGATTGCTAAATATCGTCAAGCCGAAGCGATTATCCGCGCCAAACACAATATTTAGCCTTGCCGGATGGCTAAAAGCATGATAACCTGGGCCAGTCATGCCTGATCCTGAGATCAGTATTGTTATTGTCAGCTGGAATGTCCGTCAGCTTTTGGGCACGTGTTTGCGATCGCTAAATCAGTTCGTGTCGACTCCGCACGAAGTCGTGGTAGTCGATAATCATTCCCACGACGGCACGGTCGAAATGTTACGGCGAGACTGGCCGCAGGTGACAGTCATCGCCAATGATCGAAACGCCGGATTCGCGCGGGCTAATAACCAGGGCTGGCAACGCACTGTTGGACCCTATATTTGTTTTCTCAATCCAGACACGGAGTTCATCAATGACCCTTTCCCCGGGCTCCTGGCTGAGCTTCGTCACCACCCGCAAACCGGTTGCGTTTCCCCCCGGCTGTTGAACCAGGATCGATCGACCCAACCATCGGTGCGTCGTTTTCCAAGGTTAGCCGATCAAGCTTTGGTCCTGTTAAAATTAAGATCACTGGCTAATTGGTTTAGTCCGCTCCGGGATTACCAAGTCAAGACGGTTGATAGTAACTCCGGGCGTCAAGTAGTCGACCAAGTGATGGGGGCCATGATGGTCCTGCCGCGGACGGTGTTGGCCGACGCCGGCACGTTTGACGAAGGTTATTGGATCTGGTTTGAAGAGGTCGATTTATGCCAACGTTTAAAACGTCGCGGTTATGACGTAGTTTATCTGCCCCCGGCGACGGTCGTTCACATCGGCGGACAGAGTTTCAACCAACATCTAAGCTTAGCTAAACACGTTTGGTTTCTGAAAAGTTTAGCCCGTTACGTCGGCCATTACTGGTCACCGCTACGGCGATACTCTTTATTTTTACTATTTCCGCTCAGTTATATTTTAACGGTCTTGCAAACTTTCGTCAAACCGAAATGACAATTTCCTGGCCGACCGGCAAACAATATCTGTGGGGGGTAACTGGTTTCATCGGACTAGAACTGTTGTCGTGGCTGGCCTATACTGGCCCGCGCGCCGAACAGGTAGTGACCGCGGCCGTGGTCGTAATAGTCGGCGGGCTGGCCTGGAAACGATTGACCTGGTTGGCCTATATCACCGTGGCCGAATTAATCGTCGGCAGTAAGGGGTATTTGCTGTGGCTGACCGTTGGTGGCGCGCGTATTTCTTTGCGCATAATACTGTTTACGTTCTTGATCATGGCTGTTTTACCACGAGTGATAAAACAATGGTCAGCTCTGCGTCAGACGGTGTTATCAAAATCTTTCATATGCTTGGCGGGGTGGCTGGTGTTAGCCGTCGCGATTGGAACGGTTAGAAATAACGGCTGGGGCAACATTTATCGCGATGCCAACGCTTTTTTGTTTTTAGCTTTGTTACCGGCTTGGTGGCTGACTATCCGTCAAGATCCGGGTTGGCGTCAACGACTAATGGTGTTACTGCTGGCGGGGGCCACGGTCATCGGCCTAAAGAGCCTGCTGACTCTATACGCTTTCGGGCACGAACTGTCTAATATCCAGTTTATCTACCGGTGGATACGTAATACCGGAGTCGGGGAAATTACCTACATAAATGGCAATATCTACCGTGTTTTTTTCCAAAGTCAGATCTACGCGCTCCTGGCGCTGTGTGTGACGCTGGTCGGTTGGATCGCCGGTCGGGCTAAGACTTGGTTACTGATTCCGCTGGCCTGCTCAGCGCTAGCTGTTTATATTAGTTTGTCACGCAGTTACTGGCTAGGGTTGGCGGCCGCTCTGATAATTTTTACAGGCTATTTGTTAGGTCAACGTCATTGGCGTTCAGTCTCCCGACTTTGGATTGTCCTGCCAATCGCGCTGTTGGCCTGGGTCCTGACCATCTGGGCGCTGACGGTGCCATCGTCCGGCGTGGCCGGCGGCGCGAACATTGTCATTGCCCGCTTAAATAACGGCGGGGCGAATGACGCCAATGCGGCCCGCCGCAACCAAATCCAGCCGTTAGTTAAAGCGATCGCCCGGCATCCGGTCATCGGCAGTGGTTTCGGCACGGCGATCAGTTTTTTCAGCACTGATCCACGGATTCGTGGCTGGCGAACCACCGCCGCTTTTGAGCTCGGTTACCTAGATTTATGGTTAAAAATCGGATTGGTCGGTCTCGGTCTGTATGCCTGGTGGGTAATTGGTTTATGGCGCCAAGTCTCCCGTTCGCCCTGGGCCAGCATATTTATTATCAGCGGGCTGGCCTTAGTGGTGGTGCATCTGACCTCGCCCTATTTAAACCATCCGTTGGGCTTAGGTTGGTTAATGATAACTTCGCTTTACGCCTATGATTCCGGATAAACCAGAAGTGACGGTCCACATTGTCAGTTGGAACGGCCTGACCCATTTGCCGAGTTGTTTGCGTTCCGTCATTGGCCAAACTTATTCGCCCATCAACGTGATGGTGGTCGATAACGGCTCAATCGACGGCACGGTGCCATGGCTGGCTAGCGAATACCCGCTGGTACATGTGTTACGAAATACTAGAAATCTAGGGTTTTGCCGCGCCCATAATCAGGCTATTCGCCTGACTAACGCGCCTTATGTCTTGTCGCTTAACCAGGATATGGTGCTCAGCCCGAGCTGGGTTGAGCAAGCCGTGCGAACCATGGCTAAGCGGCCTGAAATTGGAGCGCTGGGCGGCAAATTGTTGCGTTATTCTTATTCAGCTGAGGAGTTGAAAAGTGTGTTAGTTTCTGATATAATCGATAGTGCTGGCTTAAAGATCTACCGCTCCCGGCATGTGATTGATCGCGGTAGCGGCCAAACCGATAGCGGTCAATATCAACGTTCGGCCGCGGTATTTGGACTGAGTGGGGCCGGTATCATGTTTCGTCGAACGGCCCTGGAATCTATTCGTTATCGCGACGAATATTTCGACGAGAATATTTTCGCCTACAAAGACGATATTGACGTGGCCCGGCGGCTCCAACGCCAAGGTTGGATAAATTGGTATGACGGCGATTTGATCGCCTATCACCACCGTTCGGTACGTGGTCAGGCGACGATGAATAATTTAAAAATCGCTCGGAATTACCGTCAACGCCGTCAATTTAATGATTCCTATTCTTATCGTAACCAATGGCTATTGCTATTCAAACACGAAACTTGGTCAAGTTTGTGGCCCGATCTGCCCTGGGTGGCTTGGTATGAATTTAAAAAGTTTGTTTTTTTGCTTATGACGCACCCCCGAACATTGCTAGGTTTTTGGCAGGCCATTAAACTTCGACCGATTATGCGCCTAAAAGCCAAATTAATGAATCATACGGCCCGGCGCCCGGCGACCGATATACGCGCCTGGTTTAACGCGTCGACATGAAGCTATCGATTATTATTCTGAATTACAAATCCCCGGGCCATTTACGGCAATGCCTGCGCGGTTTGAATGCTTGCCATTTGCCTTATCAACTAGAGGTGATCGTAGTTGATAATGGTTCGCACGATAATAGCCGGGCGGTCACTAGTCATGAATATCCGGCGGCGAAATATATTTCCTTGCCCAAGAATATCGGTTATTCGGCGGGTAATAATGTAGGTTTGCGAGAGGCGAGCGGTGATTACTTATTAATTCTAAATCCGGATGTCGCCGTTTTTAGCGGGGCCGTCGAACGCTTAGTGCAATATTTAGAAGGGCACCCCAAAGTTGGCTTAGTGGCGCCGAAATTAATTAACCCCGACGGCTCGACCCAACTTTCTGGAGCGCTGTTACCGTCATTTTCCATACCGCTCTGGCGACGATCAGCCCTCGGTAATTTTCCCGGTCCGCGTCAATATTTAGCTAAATTTTTTATGGTCGGCTGGGACCGCTCCAACAGTCGGGCCGTCGGTTGGGCGCTCGGCGCTTGTTACGTCATGCGGCGCGCGGCCTGGCAGGCGGTGGGGTTTTTTGACGAACGTTTCTTTCTTTACTACGAGGATGTAGATTATTGTCGACGGATGTGGGCCGCCGGCTGGGAAGTGCACTACGTGGCCGAAGCGGAAATGGTCCACTATTTGTCCCGCACCTCCGCGGTCAATCCGGGGCTGAGCGGAATTCTTTCTTATGCCACCCGGATTCACATTAAAAGTTGGCTGAAATATTCGCGTAAATACCTGGGCCGATCAAAACCGGCGCTAAGTATGTAAAACAATTATGATGCATTTACCTTTCCGAATTGGACCGCCACGTTTACCGAAAATATCGCTCAACCCGAATGTTGGTTCCCGTCGTCGCAAAAAATGGCGGGCCTGGATGCTTTGGTCAGCTTACGGTTTAGGTGGTCTATTGGTCATCGTGCTTGGCTTAGCCGGCTATTATTATCCAAAATTAAAACCAGCCATAGCCGCCGCCCGCCAAGCTCAAGTATCGGCCAAAGCCGTTGCCAGTAAAGTTAGTCGTCAGGATTTTGCCGGAGCCAACGCGGAAGTAGTCAAAATAAAAGATGACATTAACCTTATTAATAGTCGGTTAACGACGGCCAAAGGACTTCGCGCCTGGCCGTATCTGGGCCGTCAATATACTACGGCCGTCGATTTAGCGGCAGTCGGTAAATATTCAATCCAAGCCGTCGGGCCGTTGCTTAGTTTCATGTCCCATTTATTCGAACCGTTTGCCGGCCGCGGCAAGATAAGTTTATCCTCGATTACCCCGGCCGAAAAGGGGATACTGCTTAGCAATATCGCGTCGCGCGAAGACGACCTAAAAGCCGCCCAGGATGCAATCCATCGGGCGTCAGCGGCCTTGGACCAGGTCCCGGATCACGGCCTGATCGGCCCATTACAGCGCGTGGTCAGACCGTTAAAACAGCAATTTCCTTTAATTGCCCAAGCCCTGGATCAAGCCATTCCAGCCACTCATTTACTACCACCGATTCTCGGTTATCCGCAGGAAAAAACCTATCTTTTTTTGCTCCAAAACAATACCGAACTACGCCCCAGCGGCGGATTTATCGGGACTTACGGTTTGATGAAAGTGTCTTCGGGAGAAATAGTTTCGCTAAAAACTGATAATAGCTATAACCTGGACGCGAACGCTAAAAATTTATCCACCATCGAACCGCCCGCCGCGATCAAGAAGTATCTGAAGCAAAACGCTTGGTATTTTCGGGACAGTAATTGGTCGCCTGACTTTCCGACTTCCGCGGCCCAAGCCCTATATTTTTATCAGCGCGAGGGCGGGACAAATAATGTCGACGGCGTATTGGCCATCACGCCGACTACTATTTCCGCGCTACTAAAACTGGTCGGACCGATTACGGTCGGTAAAACGGAATTTAACGCCGACAATTTTGTCGATAACCTTCAAGCTTATGTCGACCAAGGATTTAAAACGGCCGGTCAAACCGACGCGCAACGTAAGGACATCATCGGCGTGATGACCAAGGAGCTGGTTGATCGACTGATGAAATTGCCGGTGGCCCAGTGGAAGGATGTTTTCTTGATTCTCAGCCAGCAACTCAACGAAAAACAATTATTATTGTATATGAAAGACCCGGCGGTGCAAGGCTTGCTAGTCGAACAAAATTGGGCCGGGGCGATAAACCAAACGCCGGCGACCGACTCACTGCTAATCGTCGACGCCAACCTGGCCAGTCTGAAAACGGACCTAGTTATGGAACGGTCATATGCTTACCACCTGTCGTTGGATGGTGACCGTCCGACGGCGGAACTAACTATTACTTATAAACATACCGGTAAATTTGATTGGCGGACTAGCTGGCGGATATCTCGTTATAATACCTATCTGCGCGTTTATGTTCCGGCCGGATCGGAATTAGTAAGTAGCAGTGGCGCCCAACGCCAGGAACGATCCAACGCCGCCGGTGAAGTCACGACCACTACCGAACTAGGCAAAACCGTGTTCGATGCTTTTAAATCGATTGAACCCGGGACTACTTCAACCTTAAAATTAACTTACCGTCTGCCCGCCGGCGTCGGACAGCACCTATCTACTCAGCCGTATAAATTAGCCTGGCAAAAACAGGCGGGCATGGCCGCGCCGCAAATTGAGCTGATGGTCCAAAATCCCAATCAAGTTCCGACCGCGGCGGACGGCCTTGACAATCAGGCTAAAATCAGTCAACGTAACGTCTCGTTCAGCGGCAATTTAGCCCAGGACCGGAACATCGTTATTCACTATTAAACCATGAGTATCCTGACTAGACGCGTCGGCATCGATCTCGGCACCACCTACACGCTCGTCCATCTACCGGGCCGGGGGATTGTTTTAAATGAGCCGTCGGTGGTGGCGATGTCATTACTCGATAAAAAAGTTTTAGCCGTGGGCGACGAGGCCAAAGAAATGATTGGCCGGACGCCGGATACGATCGTCGCTTCCCGGCCGTTAAAAGACGGAGTCATCGCCGACTACCGTATTACCGAGGCGATGCTTAGGTATTTTATCAACAAAGCCCTGGGCGGCATTAGATTTTTTAGACCAGAGGTAATGATTGCCGTGCCGGGCGGAATTACTTCGACCGAACGACGGGCAGTGATTGATGCCACCCTGGCGGCCGGCGCTAAGGCGGCCTATATTATTAAGGAACCAATCGCTGCGGCGATCGGCGCCAATATTCCCATCGGCTCTCCCTCCGGGCATATGATCATCGATATTGGCGGCGGCACGTCGGAAATCGCCGTTATCTCTTTAGGCGGGATTGTCGTTAACACTTCGGTCCGAGTCGGCGGTAACAAAATAGACTATGCGATTCAAGAACATATCCGTAAAAAATTTGGTTTGGCTATCGGCGAGCGAACGGCAGAAGAAATAAAAATAAACATCGGCGCCGCCTTACCGATGGAAGAAAAATTGTCGATGGAAGTTCGCGGGCGCGACATGATTTCCGGCCTGCCAAAAACCGTCACCATTTTTTCCGATGATGTGACGGAAGGAATCCAAAACGAGCTGGCGGCCATTATTCAGGCGGTTAAAAATGTGCTTCAGGATACGCCGCCGGAACTATCCGCCGATGTGATGGATAAAGGGATGGTCCTGAGCGGCGGTTCAGCCCAACTCCGGATGATCGATAAGCTGTTATCGCAAGCCATTGGCGTTCCGGCTTACGTCGCAGATGAACCGTTGCTCTGCGTGGCCCGCGGCACCGGCATCGCGCTCGATAATTTGGAGTCTTACAAGCGCAGTATTTTAGCCACCAGGTAGATGGTGATTGGCATCGACGCTTCGCGGGCTAATGTCGCGGAGCGAACCGGGACAGAGCGTTACGCCTGGGAGGTGATCCGGCGCCTGTGGCCAATATTGTCCGGCCACCAGGTTAGATTGTATGTCCGCGAACCACTGCGAAATGACTGGCCGGAATTACCGCCGCACGTAAAAGTGCGAGTTTTATACTGGCCGCCGGCCATCTTATGGTCGCATCTTAGACTGTCATGGGAATTGTTCTGGCATCGTCCCGATTTACTATTTGTACCGGCCGATACGGTCCCGCTGATTCACCCAAAAATAACGATTACTACCATTCATGATATCGCCTTTGAACGTTGGCCCGAACTTTACCGTCAAAAATCGATCCACCG
>JBGPHQ010000007.1:0-15135 GCA_041484505.1 Patescibacteria group bacterium | reverse complement strand
GAAAAAGAATGCGTTTCCGCGCCACGGTGGCGATTGGCGATCAAAAGGGCCGCGTCGGCCTCGGCATCGCCAAAGGTTCAGACGTGTCGGATGCGATTCAAAAAGCGGTCACGGCCGCCAAGAAAACCATGATTCGCGTGCCGATCGTTGATGACACTATCCCGCACCAAATATTCGTCAAATATGGCGGGGCTTATTTAATGCTCAAACCCGCCCCCAGAGGTAGCGGGGTTATCGCCGGCGGCCCGATCCGAGCGGTCATGGAATTGGCGGGCGTGAAAAACGTGGTCAGCAAGATCCTCGGCTCCGCTAACAAGATTAATAACGTTTACGCCCTGATGGAGGCTTTGCAAAAGTTGCGGACGCGAGAACAAGCGGCGGCGCGACGGGGAAAAACTATCTATGATCGAACTATCAAATCTTAAACCTTCAACCCAGCGGGTGAAGTACAAGCGTGTTGGCCGCGGCAATTCTTCGGGCAAGGGCACGACGGCTGGTCGTGGCACCAAAGGCCAACGGGCCCGCACTGGCGGCCGGAATAAACTGACGCGGCGCGGCCTGAAGTCGCTCATTCAGCCGACCCCGAAACTTCGCGGCTTTGTCAGTCATCGGCCAAAACGGCAAATCGTCACGGTGGCGCAACTGCAAACGTCTTTTCCGGACGGCGCGACGGTGCGGCCGAGCGATCTGGTTGAAGCCGGATTGATCGCGACGATTTGGCCAGGGGTAAAAGTCCTAGGGGCCGGCGCCATCACCAAGAAATTTACCGTGCTGGCGGAAAAATTCTCCGCCTCGGCTGAGGCCGCGATCCTTAAGAGCGGCGGTAAAATCGTCCGGCTAACTCAGCCGACCCGAACCTTGCCCAAACGAACCCGGTCCACCACTTAATTATCTATCCTGCCCATGTGGAATAAACTTTCGCTGGTCTGGAAAATTCCGGAAGTTAGGAACAAAATATTATTCGTTCTCGGTTTGTTGTTTGTTTTTCGCGTGGCCGCCCACGTGCCGATTCCGGGCGTTAACATCGAAGCCCTCAATAACTTCTTTCGTTCCAACCAATTTCTCGGTCTGTTAAACGTTTTTTCTGGCGGCGGTTACGATACTTTTTCGGTGGTCATGCTCGGCGTCGGGCCGTACATTACGTCCTCGATTATTTTCCAGCTGTTAACCATGATTATCCCCAGCCTGGAACGGTTGCAAAAAGAAGGTGAACGAGGTCAAGAAAAAATTAATCAATGGACGCGTTACGTGGCGGTGCCGCTGGCGGCGTTACAGGGTTACGGCACCATCACCCTGATCCGCCGTTCGAGCGCGGCGATTCTGCCGAATTTAACCGCCTTCCATTTCGTCACCGCCCTGATCACCATCACCGCCGGCACGATTTTTCTAATGTGGATCGGCGAACTAATTTCCGAAAAGAAAATAGGCAATGGAATTTCCTTGATGATTTTCGCCGGGATCGTGGCCCGCATCCCGACCCAATTTCAGCAAACGGTGGCGGTTTTTGACAGCAGTCGGCTGATTCAAACTCTGGTTTTCGTCGGTCTCGGTATCGTCACTATTTTCGGGGTGGTCTTCGTGACTGAAGCGGTGCGCAAGATTCCCGTTTCGTATGCGCGGCGGGTGCGTGGCGCGCAGCAAATCGGCGGTTCGGACACGTTTCTGCCGCTCCGCGTCAATCAGGCCGGCGTCATTCCGATCATTTTCGCCATCTCCATCGTCTTGATGCCGTCGTTGGTGGCGCAATTCTTCGTGTCCTCGCCCATTCCCTGGCTCCAGAGCGTCGCTAGCACCACTTTGCGTTTATTTCAGCAAGGTGGCTGGCTATATGACACGCTTTATTTCCTGCTGGTCTTTTCGTTCACCTATTTTTATACGGCGGTCGTGTTCCAACCGAACCAAATCGCCGAAAACTTGCAAAAACAGGGCGGCTTTATTCCCGGCATCCGACCGGGCAAGCAAACCGCCGATTATCTCGGTTACGTCACTAATCGGATCATGCTGGCCGGCGCTTTTTTCCTGGGCGCGATCGCGATTTTACCTAACCTGGTCCAGCGCTTCACCGGCGTCACCACCCTGATTGTCGGCGGCACTTCATTGTTGATCGTGGTCAGCGTCGTGATCGAAACCGTTAAACAAATTGAATCGCAATTGATTGTTCGCGATTACGAAGGGTTTTAACTTGCGGCGCCGTCCGCGCTCGCCAATGACGGGGTTTTTCAGTATACTCAAAACATCATGACCAAATCGCCCCGCATTGTTATTCTCGGTCCGCAAGGAAGCGGCAAGGGGACCCAGGCCGGTCGACTGAAACATCGTCTCCATATTCCTCATGTTTCCACCGGCGATGTATTGCGTGACGAGGTCGCCCTCGGCTCGGCGCTCGGTAAAAAAATAGCGGCCATCATAAACGTCGGAAATATGCTCCCCGACACATTGACCAATGCCTTTATGCGAAAAAGAATAGCCGAGCGGGATTGCCGCGCGGGTTGGATTATCGACGGCTATCCGCGGTCATTCGCCCAAGCTAAACCGTTCCAAAGGTTCGGTCGGCCGAACGTCGTCATCTATCTACATTTTCTCGATCGCCAAGCCATCCAACGTTTGAGTGGCCGTCGAGTTTGCGCCAAAGGTCATGTTTATCACCTTCGTCATGATCCGCCGAAAAAAAAGTCAGGCTACTGCGACCACGACGGTTTGCCGCTTAAACAACGCGACGACGACACGCCCGCGGCTATTCGTAAACGTTTGCATATTTACCATACCCGGACTGAACCGGTTATTGACTGGTACCGCCGCCGCCGGCTAGTCGTCGAAGTTGACGCCAGCCGGCCCATTCCCGTCGTCTATCGCCAGGTGCTCAAGAAACTTCGTGATCTGCCATGGCTATCATCACGGCTCCGGACGAAATAGCCAAACTCCGCGCCAGCGGTCGGATCGCCGCGCAGGCGTTGCGGGCGGTGGTGGCGGCCGTGAAGCCCGGTGTCACGACGGCCGAACTGAACGAGCTGGCGGAAAGCACGATTATTAAACAGGGCGGGTCGCCGTCGTTCAAAGGGTTTGAAGGATATCCGGCCGTTCTTTGCACCTCTATCAATGACGAGGTGGTTCACGGTCTCCCCTCGGCCGACCGGAAATTACAAACCGGCGACATCATCGGTCTGGACATCGGAGTTATTTACCAAGGATTGTATAGCGACCACGCGATGACGGTGCCGGTCGGTGCAGTTAGCGCGGATAAAAAACGCTTGCTGGCTGACACGTCTGCGGCGTTACAGCGTGGCGTGGCCGCCGCCTTACCCGGCCGTCACATCGGAGCGATCAGCGCGGCTATTTTCAATTTCCTTCAACCGCGCGGTTACGGTATCGTGCGACAACTGACCGGCCATGGTCTGGGCTACGCGGTTCATGAGCCGCCGCCGGTGCCTAATTTCGGCTCGGCTACAGCCGGTCCGCTGATTGAACCGGGCCTGGTGCTGGCTATCGAGCCGATGGTTAATCTGGGGCGGGCCGAGGTGGAAACCCAGGCTGATGGCTGGACGGTGGTCACGGCTGATCATCAACCGTCCGCCCACTTTGAGCATACCGTTTTGGTGACGGCCACTGGCGCCGAAATAATCACCGGGCCCTAATCACATGACGATCCTCGGGCTTGATGTCGGCGATAAAAAGATCGGCCTAGCCGTCGGCGATGATGCGACCCAACTAGCATTCCCGCGGCCGGCCTTGCTGGTGGACGATTGGGGGCAAGTGTGGCCGGCGATTGAAAAAATTTTGGCTGATGAAGCGGTGGACCGGATTATCGTCGGTTGGCCGCTGAATAGTGACGGGACCATTGGCCCGCAAGCGGAACGGGTGGCTGAGTTTATTGATCAGCTGGAACAGCGAGTTAGCCCGCCGGTCATTAAACGTGATGAACGGCTGACCACCGCGGCGGTGCAACGCGAGCAACAAGGCCGCTCACTGCCGCGCGGCGCGGAAGATAGTTTAGCGGCCCAGCTGTTGCTGGAATCATATCTGACGGAAAAACATGATTAACGTCGCCTGGTTATCGCTTGGTCTCAGTTTAGGCCTGACCGCGGTCTTAACGCCGGCGGTGATGTTCATGGCCCGGCGTTGGCGGGCGGTCGACGATCCGTCGGTCGCGCCGGATCGCAAACAGCACGCTCGACCGATCCCACTCCTCGGGGGGTTGGCAATTATTATCAGCACCTGGATTACTTGGGGGGTCTTGGTTTTACGTCACAGTCTCGTCGGTCAGGATCTGCCGTTAAAATACTTACTCGGCTTAACGGTCGCGGGCGCGATCATCGCGATTGGCGGCGCGCTCGACGATCGCTACAAACTGGCCCCCAAGCAACAAATCTGGTGGGTGGTCGCGGCGGTCTTGGCGGTCGGCCTGGCCGGCGTCGGCGTCACAATTATTACTAATCCGTTCGGCGGGCTGATTAACCTGACCACGATTCAGTGGACGATCTTCCGCTGGCATGAGGTGCCGTATCATCTGACGCTGTGGGCCGATCTGTTCACGTTCGTCTGGCTCCTGGGCGCATCGTATACCACGAAAATCCTAGATGGACTCGACGGTCTGGTCAGCGGCTTGGGCGTGATCGGCGCGTTGATCGTGTTTCTGTTGACGCTCCGGCCGGAGGTCAACCAAACCGGGGTAGGTCTGATAGCGCTGAGTTTGGCCGGGGCTACAGCCGGTTTCCTGATCTGGAATTGGCACCCGGCCAAAATATTCCTGGGCGAGAGCGGCGCGCTTTACATCGGTTTTATGCTCGGCGTCTTAGCGATTATCTCCGGCGGAAAAATCGCCACCGCTCTCCTGATCCTCGGCTTGCCGATGCTTGATTTACTGTGGGTGATTATTCAACGCCGGCGTAAAAATAAATCGCCTTTTACTAGCGCCGACCGTTTTCATTTGCATTTCCGCCTGCTCGACGCCGGCTTGTCGGTCCGGCAGAGCGTGCTGTTAATCCTGGCCCTGGTGGCGTTGTTCGGGCTCAGCACGTTGTATGTCAGCGGACTCCAAAAATTAGAAGTCCTCGGCGGGTTACTGATCGTCATGATGCTGTTGGTCTGGTGGGTTCAGCGGCGCATCGCCGCGCGCCAAACTAATTCGGCCCGGACATGAAAACGGGTTGGTTCGTCGCGATCGCCGCGGTCTTCTACCTGTTCGTGGTGGTGTTGTTCTGGCCGATTGAAAAACAGTTAGTCAAGGTTAACGGTTCAACCGTTGATCGCGCCGGTTACGGCCGAGCGACGGTCATTTTTTCCGACACTAGCGTTCGGGCCCTCGTCCCGACCACGACCGCCCTGTCGCAACTGGGCTTAGGTGGCCGGACCGAATTGAGCGACGGCGAAGGAATGTTATGGGTTTTTGCGCCGGCGGCTCGACCGGCTTTTTGGATGCACGGCATGGTTGTCCCGCTGGATTTTATTTGGATCCAGCGTAACCAGATCGTTGATTTAACCACCGATGTCCCGCCGCCCGCCGACCCGACTAGCACCGACATCCCGCAGTACGAACCGACAGTGCCGGTCGATCACGTGCTCGAAGTCGCGGCCGGGTTTGCGGCGCGGCATAATGTGCATGTCGGCGACCTGGTCCAAATTGACAAATAATCAGTCCGCCGCTATACTGTTCAGGCCTTAATTTTATGCACGCAGTCATCCGCACCGGCGGCAAGCAGTACCTTGTCGCTCCGGAGCAAACCATCACTATTGAAAAGCTAGCGATTGAACCCGGCCAGCCGGTGGTCTTCCAGGAGATCCTAATGATCGGCGACACCGAAGCCAAACTCGGCGTGCCCATCGTCGCCGGGGCCAAGGTGGAGGGCGTGGTCCTGACCCAGAAACGGACCGTAAAGGTTACTGGCGTTAAGTTCCATAATAAAGTCCGTTATCACCGCAAATTCGGCCATCGCCAGCACGTGACCGAGGTCAAAATCACTAAGGTTAGCGCTTAAACAAGCCGGCCAAATAGTTGCTGTCGTGGCTGATTTGCGCTATACTTATCCACACTAACAACTAACACCAAACGTATGGCCGAGATGCCGACCGCCCAACCTCAAACACCGTCAATCACCCCACCGAAGAAAGGTAAGAATAACTTCCTAACCCCGCTTCTCATCGCCTTGTTCGCCGTTGCGGCCTTTCTGGGCGTGATGTACTTCGCTCTAACGAAGTAGTAATCAACTACACCTCAAACCACACCGGCCCCGAGGCCGGTGTTTTGTTGACGGTGTTTTTGACAACGTCAGCTAGACTAACAAAAAACTAGTTTCTAACCATTCAGGTTGGTGAGCGACGGTTACGCCACCTGCCGATGATTAATTGCTTCCGACAAAGTTGCTTCATCAAGGTACGTCACGTCTCCGCCTTGCGGAATCCCGCGCGCCAGCTGGGTGATTTTTATTTTTAAGCCTGCCAGCGCTTTTTTTAGATAAAGCGTCGTGGTTTCGCCTTCGATATCCGGATTCATGCCGAGGATGACTTCAGAAATATTTTCTTTCGTAATTCGTTCGACTAAATCGCGGATGAATAATTGATCCGGCCCACGGCCCTCCATCGGGCTGACGGTGCCGCCGAGGACGTGATACTGCCCTTTATAAGCGCCGGTGTGTTCAATCGCCAGGACATCGGGGGAGTCGGTCACGACGCAGATAATTGTTTGATCGCGGTGTTTGTCAGCGCAGTAACGACAGGGGTTTTGCTCATCGAAAGTGTGGCAACGCGAACAAAGCACAATCCGATCGCGTAGATGTTCAACGGCGGCCGAGAGTTCGTGGAGATGTTGTGGCGATTGACGCAACAACGAAAAAACATACCGCTCGGCGGTTTTCGGGCCGACGCCGGGGAGCGTCGTTAAGGCCTCAAGCAAGCGAGCAATCGCTGGCGGATAAGTCGCCATCAAATTTTAGGACAACCCAGGCAGGTTGAGATGGCCCATTTCGCGGGCCTTTTTGGCCATCGCCATCTGCGATTTCTTGACCGCGTCGTTGAAGGCCTCCTGGACGGCTTTTTCCGTTTCATTTTTCCGTTCCGGCTTCAGGAGCTCCGGGTCGATGGTCAAACCGTTGACGTGTTGGTTGCCGTCCATCACGACCTGCACCTTGCCGTGGGCGCTGTCGGCGTAAACCGTTTCCTGGGCCAGGGTATTTTGCATCTCCTTGGCCTGGTGGCGGAGGTCCTTGAATTGTTTCAACTTGGAAAACATGGCCATAATACCGCTATCGTAGCATAGCTGAACCGTCAGGACAACTGCTGTTCTTGACCTTTTTTTGCCGCTGGCATAGAGTATGTCTGTTCTGGTTGACCTTACACTTTGGATTGGAGGTGTCCGAATGAACCTGTTGATGGTGGCTGTTGGGCTACTGCTGTTTGTGGCCGTCATGGTGATCGGAACAGTCTGGGACAAATACGACCTGAAGCGACATCAAGCACGGCAGACGATGCCTGGTGGCCGCCTCGATTTAGACTACGGCGATCTCTGGGAGGTTGTTCCGGCGAAAGTTCTGGCGGCGGCGGAGGAACAATTCCTAGCCTATTTCCGCGCTCACCCAGAAGTCACCGACTTCACCACCGGTGCGATCAGGATAAAGAAGCGCGGTTCGTGCTCGTTTCGACTAGGACTAGCGTAGGAGCGTTTCCTGACCCGGAGGCCAGTATGTCCGATGACCCGCTCGATCCAGAGATCAAACAGTTCTTTCAAACCTACCGCTTACAGCGCGCCCCGCGCGCCTCGACTTGCGCCCGGATCGAGCGTTATGTTCAGCGCGGTAACCGCACCCTCGGTGTCACTCCGGATCGTCGGGCCGACATCGTCCGCCAGCTCCAGATCGAGTGGAACGGCCAGCGCGTTGATTACCTTGGACAGCGAACCGGAACCGTGCTGTACATTGTGCCGGACAACCTGATGGGGCCGAATCGCCAGCCGAGGTTCGAGGCGATGGTGCGGTGGAACAAACCGATCAGCGGTGACTCAAAAAAAATAACCACCAGCGTCGGATTGTCGACCCTTAAGCACATCGGGACGTGAACAACGGCTAAGCGGGGTGCCTACTACACTGTGTAGTAGGTTTTCTTTTTTCTCAAAACACAATGTGCCGACGTTACTCCCCCTGAAACTCCGGTTCGCCCAGCCGCTCATCGCGGTTATCAAAACTGGCGCGGCGTTCGACGAAGGACAGGTTGACGCGTCCGGTGGGGCCGTTGCGGTGCTTGGCGATATGAATTTCGGCCAGGTTTTTCTTGTCGTCCTGAAGATCGCGGTCGTAAACCGCCGGACGATAGATAAAAATAACGACATCGGCGTCCTGTTCAATCGAGCCGGATTCACGCAGGTGGGCCAGTTTCGGGATCGGCGGGCGTTCAAGTTCAACCGCCCGTGACAACTGCGATAGCGCCAGGACCGGCACGCTCAGTTCGCGCGCGATCGATTTCAGACCGCGGGTGATTTCCGAAATTTCCTGGGTCCGGTTCTCGCCGGTCCGGCTTTCCATTAGTTGCAGGTAGTCGACTACGATTAGGCCGAGGGCTTTATGTTCGGACTGGAGCCGGCGGGCCTTAGTGCGGATTTCCATGATGTTGGCCGTGCCGCTGTCATCAATAAAGATCGGCGCTTCGGCTAAGACACCCATGGCGTGGCCGATGCGCTGAAAGTCTTCGTCGTCTTTCAACCGGCCGGTCCGCATTTTCCACAGGTCCACGTCGGCTTGGGCCACCAGCAAGCGGTCGACCAGTTGTTCCTTCGACATTTCCAGCGAGAACAGTCCAACCGGCAGTTTGGATTTAACGGCCACGTGGCGGGCGATGTCCAGGGCGAGCGAGGTTTTACCGACCGACGGCCGCGCGGCCAGCACGATCAAGTCCGACTTCTGCAAACCGCCGAGGAGCGAATCTAGTTTGGTGAAACCGGTGGCCACGCCGCGCAGTTGGCCGGATTCGTGATGGAGTTGGTCGATTCGGTCGAAGGCTTCGTCCAAGACGTCGCGGATATTGATGAAATTCTGGCGGAGGTAGCGTTGGGAGACATTAAACAGCGACTGCTCGGCCTTATCGAGCAGGACCGAGACGTCTTCGGTGTCCTCATAACCGAGTTGGAGCATCGAGCCGGCTGCCTCCAACAGGCGCCGCAGGGTGGATTTCTTCTGTACGATGGCGGCGTACTGGACGACGTTAGCCGCCGACGGGACGGCGTTCGACAGCGACACCAAAAAGCTCCGACCGCCGATGTTATCCAGTTGTTGGCGTTCTTGGAGCAGGTTCGAGAGGGCCACGATGTCGATCGGATCGTGGCGCTGATAAAGCGTCAGCATCGCGTCGTAAACGAAGCGGTGTTTGTCGGCGTAGAAATCCTCCGGCACTAGGGTGTCGGCGATCTTGATGACCGCGTCGCGGTCGATCATCAGCGACCCTAAAACGGCCTGCTCGGCCTCGAGTTGCTGGGGCGGGATGCGAATGTCGGTTGAAGCGTGGGCGGCCATCCCGTTAGAGGTTACACAAATTATCCAGTTCCATGGGCCGGGTAAAAGTTTTACCGATGGTTAAGACTTGAGGCCTTTCACGAGCTGGTGAGGCCGGAAGAAGGCGTATAATTTTATCCTGGTGATTCATGGAAATTATTAATAGATAGAACGGTAACCTCTAACGGGACTTAGTTAAGGCATTGTACAAGGCGGCGGCGATAGTCGCAACGCCGACTTACACCCACACCGTCCACAGTTTGAACGATTCACCATTATTACCTATACTAATACTCGATTATGCCCACCCCCCTCGATTTCGTCGTGCTCGACGTGGAAACTACCGGTCTTGATCCGACCGCCGGCCACGACGTGATTGAAATTGCCGCCCAGAAGATCCACGGCCGCGAGGTGGTGGGGGAGTTCGTCAGTCTAGTCAAACCGGCGCGGCCCCTGCCGGCCGACGTGGCCGATTTCCATGCCAAACATGGCATCACCCAGGCGGACCTTGACCGCGACGGCAAACTGCCGGACGACGTCGTGCCGGAGCTAGTGACCTTTATCGGCGCGGCGGTTATCGTCGGCCATCACGTCCAATTCGACCTAGGGTTCATCAACGAGCACCTCAAGCGCCTCAGTCGGCCAGCCTTGACGAATCAGTCGATCGACACGCTCGAAATCGCCAAACGTTATTTAATCCTGGCCAGTTACAAACTCTCGAACGTCGCCGCCTACCTAAAAATCCCGCAACCCAGCGCCCATCGGGCGTTGGTTGACGTCGTCACGACGCGGGAGGTGTTTTACAAGCTTATAGAAAGAGCGCAAGGGAACAAGAAGTAAATGGCTAGTGAGTTAGCTCTTTAGCTCGTTAGTTTGTTAGTAGCGCCTCTTACGAGGCGGTGAGTTTTGCATATACTTATCATTAACATCAGACCCCTAGGATGGTCATTAAATGTGATTTGTGCGGGAAATATATAAAGGGTCAAGAACGTGTCACGGCCGGATCTCCTTATGTTTTTAGTGCTCATGAGTTTTGCCTTGATTGTGGCCAGCCAATAGTAAAATTCTTGAAGAAAAACGGTTTTTTAAAGAATGAGATCAAGAAAAAAATAACATAGCCCAAAAACAGCTATTCTGAGCGAAAAGCTGGTTTGGTGTTGGCTATGATTTGGTGGGCCCCCCGGGATTCGAACCCGGAACCCACGGCTTAAAAGGCCGTTGCTCTACCATTGAGCTAGGGACCCATGTTGTAAATGGGGAAACGTTGATATAAAATGAGCTGTAACAAAGTCATGTTGGCTGGTAGGCGGGATCCCGCTACATAGCGGGAAGCTAGGAACCCGACTTGCGAAGGTTAGCGAAAAAACCCGAATTCGTCAACCAATACCGATTTCCAAATTTATATCGTCTGATTGTACTTTCGCCCCGAGCGCCGTCGCGACGGCACTTGTCTACATTTACTTTTTAGGAATACAGTCACAGTGAAAACAAGAGATTGTGCTCTATCTGCCCGTTGACAATTAGTCAACAGATAAGCTGAACCACAGAAACATCCTACGAGGAGAAGGATCATGTTGAAAGAAACGGCAGTTCAAGCCAGACGCAGATTTCCGTCCCGTGTCTCCATCAACATCACCCGGCGGTGCAATCTGCGATGCGATCACTGTCTCAGTAGTTCTGGTCACGCTGATACCAACGAACTCACGACCGCAGAACTCCTTGACCTCATCGATCAACTAAGCTGCGCAGGGAAACCGACGCTGGCCATCGGTGGTGGAGAACCATTGACGCGTCGAGACCTGTTCACCATCTTGGCGCATGCCCAGCATCGGGGTGTGACTATTTCCCTGGTCACCAATGGCACATTCGTCAATGATCGAGTCGCCAAGCGCTTGAATGATTTCGGCCTGGTCAGCATCACGGTGAGTCTTGATGGTTTGAAACAGAACCATGAGCGCATTCGAGGTGTCGGTAACTTCGACAAGGGTATCCGGGCTATTACGACGCTCCGAACGTTGGTCGAGACAACCAAGCTTTGCATTCGTGTGACAGTGAATACGCTGAACATCAATGAATGTCCGGATCTCATCCGACTGGCCGAACAACTCGGGGTCGACCTCATCAGACTGACGCCAGTGTTGCCCCTCGGACGTGCCCTAGAGCATAGCGACCTGCTGCTCAGCCAAGCAGAGTATTTGCGCTTCCTGGCCGATTGTCATGCGGTCACCACTAGCATCAAAGTCGTTCTGCCCGATGACCCGCCGAACCCGGACACATTCGTACCTGGGCAGATCGGTAATCATTGCGGCCGGGAAATCTGTTGGATCACGCAGACCGGTGACGTGTTCCCATGCATATTCTTCGGCGATAAGTACGTGGCCGGGAATATCCGGGATACCAGTTTTCTGGAGCTGTGGCATCGGTGTCAGGAGATGTCGCAGTACCGCAGTAACGAGTATTGCCTCAATTGCTCGATTCTCAAGGACTGTCGCGGCGGGTGCCGCTGTCGGGCACTGTCGCAGTATGGGGATATCAATGCGGTTGACCCATTCTGTCCTTTGGGTAAGAATAAGGAGTATGAGAGCACCCTATCAAGTCATCGTCATCCCCTATATCCGCACCGGTAGGAGCTTTCGTTACGCCATCTTCAGACGGAAGGACTTAGGGTTCTGGCAAGCGATATCGGGAGGTGGGGAAGATAAGGAAACCCCCTTGCAAGCGGCGAAACGAGAAGCGTTCGAAGAGGTTCAGATTACTCCATCATCAAAATTCATGGCCTTGAATTCGATGACGACCATCCCGGTGGCTCATGTTGGGACGTACCGGTGGCCGGCGAACATTATTGTCTTGCCAGAGTACGCCTTTGGGGTTGAGGTGCATACTAAAGCACTTACCATTGGCCAGGAACACTCCCGATATCTCTGGCTGGCATATGATGTAGCCAGGAAACGCTTGAAATACGACAGTAACAAATCAGCCCTCTGGGAGTTGCACTATCGCTTGACCAAGCGATGAGGAGGTGAGCATCCGTGGAACGAGCATTCGGGCTTTTGAAGCCGGATTGTTTGAAGCGTAGGCTCGAAAAAGAAGTCATCGCCATTATCCAGTTAACTGGCCTAAAAGTCGTGGCCATGAAAATTGTGCGACTGACGAGGTCGCAGGTCGCCGCTCTCTGGCCGGGTTGCCAACCGATGGCGTTCTATGAGGAGATGGTTGAATTTTCGACCTCTGACGACTCGATGGTTCTATTGGTCGAGGGTGGCAACGCGAACAAAAGGCTGACGGATATAGTCGGTCATTATGACCCAACGCAGGCCAAAACCGGCACGATTCGTGCCCGGTTCGGAACGTCGCCGATGGAGAACATTATCCACAGTAGCTCTGACCCGGAGTCATATGAAAAAGAGAGTTCGTTGTTTTTCTGACATTGCTTTCTTTCGGCACAATGTATCAGCCCGGGATTCGGTTCCAGGGTGAGATGGGCAACGATTTGCGAGTGGGGTTGTCGTATGGGCAACCCCTCTTTTCTTTAGAGGATTTTTCTAAGTACTTCTGAGGCATACTAGTCATGCTATACTGTACCCATTCAAAAAACATTAACTTCACTCCATGTCCACCACCTGGGAATGCCTCGAGTCTTTTTAGATTATCCGGCCGTGCTATACTGAAGCTATTCAGATATGAAAAGAGGTTGCTTATTTAATCTCGAACCCAATACAAAGTCACTTTAAGTCACACAAAACATAGGCAAATAGATCACTTCGTCCGAGGCGTGTATACTATCCCTGAAATGATGGAAGAGTCACTACAATCAATACTATGAAATTTAAAAAGGCCGTTTTAATAAAAATCGCGGATACTCATTTTGACCCGAAATACTGGAGCCAAATTGACGCGCTTGTCGAAAAGAGAGTTTCGCTGACCATTGATAATCCCAAACTCAAAGACGAACTGAAAGATTGCGACTGTTTACTTCTTGGTTTTCAAGTGCCTGTCGGTGAAGATATTTTGACCGCCGCTCCAAACTTGAAATATGTTGGCATATTGGCGACCGCTTACGGCACAGTCGACCTGACTGTAGCGGCCAAGAGAAAAATCACGGTCTGTAATCTCGGTGGTTATAGCACCGAATCGGTTGCGGAGTTTGTGATCACCGTGCTGCTGCACGAAATCAGAAGTATCAAAGAAGGTTTGAAACGGGCGCAAGCTGGTAATTATACCTTTGATGGTATTCGAGCACGTGAGCTGAAAAATAGTAACTTTGGCGTTATCGGTCTCGGTCACATCGGAAATCGTGTGGCTGAGCTGGCCGCAGGTTTTGGCGCCAACGTCAACTATTGGTCACGCACAAAAAAGAAAACCCCGTTTCAATACCAAGAACTTAATGAGCTACTTAGCGGTTGCAAATACATTTCAGTTAATGTGGCCGAGGCTAAGGAAACAACGGGATTACTGAATACTGACAACCTGCCGCTCATTAGACCAGATAGTGTTTTAGTTAGTACTGTTCCGCCACCGATTATCAACACGGACGCACTAGCTACAAGATTATCAAAAAATGATATTACCTTTATCTTTGATCACCCGGACGAAATGACAAAGGAAGAGTTGGCAAAGTTATCCAAGTTTGATAACTGTGTAGTGTATCCGCCAATTGCATTCTTAAGCGACGAAGCTAGGATAGCTAAGCAGGAAATATTTATTAGCAATATGACCGGATTTCTTGGAGGTAACATTCAGAACAAAGTTAACTGAGATAAACTTCGATACTGTTTAGAGACTACATCATTAACTCCACCCCATGACCCCCACCAATAAACTGCCCAAATCACCCAAAGTATTCTCCGACTTTGAGTTATCCGCGATGCGGGAACGCGGCAGTGAGCTTCGGGCGGAAGCAAAAGTAGCAAATAACAAAGCCGAAGGTGAACGCTTAGCGTTGGCGGCCATCGCAAAAATGCCGGAGCCGGATCGGAGCCTTGGCAAGCGGGTGCACAAGATTATCACCACGACCGCCCCGTCCCTCTGGCCAAAAACGTGGTACGGTATGCCGGCGTACGCAGATAAGGACGGAAAGGTTATCTGCTTCTTTCAGAACGCCAGCAAGTTTAAATATCGATACTCGACCCTTGGTTTTCAGGAGGCGGCGAAACTCGATGAAGGCGCTATGTGGCCGAATGCGTATGCCTTATTGAAGATAACCCCGGCCGAAGAAAAAAAGATCGCCGCGCTGGTGAAGAAAGCAGTCAGTTGAGGACTGCGTCCACCACCGGGGCCCGCCCACCGAAGATCTACTTCTTCAGAATTTCGTTGATCTGGGCCTGAGTTAAAGGAGTCCAGGGTGAACTATTCGGGTCGACCGTCGCGGCGGCTGGACTATCCCCTTGGGTCCACCACTTGGCTTGATACGGCACACCGCTCAACACGACTCGCTGACCGGCGTTATAGGTGGCCGTCCCGCTCCATTCCGGGTACGTGCCGGCGGGCAGGGTCGCTTGCGGAATGGGCTGGTCGCCCGGTAAGACCGGACCGATCAATTCCCACGGCGTTTCCCAGGACTGCAAGACCGGATTGTCCGGTACTTCGCCCTGCGACCACCATTTCGCCTGATAAACGTTTTTCTTCCAGACAACTTTTGTGCCTTGGAGATAGACGCCGGTGGCGG
>JBGPHQ010000006.1:0-16434 GCA_041484505.1 Patescibacteria group bacterium | reverse complement strand
CGTTGGCCGAGATGAGATTGCCGTTGGTATCGGTACAGTTGAGCGACGGCTGGTCATTACAGACGACTCGGCCGCAGTTGCCGACGCAGGCGTAAGGGCTACCACTTCGCACCTGCCCGGAAACGGGTGATGCATTATAATTTGGCTGAGCCGCATAGATCGTCGACCAGGTGGCCGGGTCATTACCGGTATCGGGTTGGAGGATGCCGCCGAACGGCCGCAGATCCGTATTTAAACCGTATTGGAGGTCAGGCACCTTATAGCTAGCCGATCCAACACGGCTAGCGAAGACCTTGGCGTCTCCGCTGGACGTCACGACTTGCACTATTTTATCGCACCGATCTTTAAAATTGAAGAAGACTCGGTAATAAGTTCCGCCAGCGTCGCCAGTTTGATCATCAAAAGTCCAGTGAATATTTTTTAAATGATGGTCGACCGGATCGAATTCAAACCAGATTTCAAAGTAGTCAGCATACGTGCCTGACCCGGTGCCATCAAAACAAGCCGTCCATTTTTGATTTGGATATTTTCCGCACGTTTTTTGGGCATGTAGATTGGGGATTATGCTGTCGGCCGTAATAATCGGTGAAGGCCAGCCATTATCGCCAAACAACGAACCATTTACGCCCGGTTGAACCGGTAAGTAAATTGAGGCTAGGTCACTCTCGAGGATATTCGCATCAACGCTGGTGATACCCTCGGCCGCGACACCACCGGTAGACTTAATGCAAATACCGGTGGCCCCGGCGTTACAAGCAAATCCAGCATCGGCACATTGAACTTCATTCCCACCGGAACACACAGTGGCATCATAGTGGGTGGTCATCTCCGTCGTGTATGGTGCTGAGCCGGTGTTAGTCTGGCCGGCAGTTTGGGCGCACAAGAACAACGGCGCGCGGTCTTGGTAGCCGACGGATTTTTCGGCGTTAAAAATGTTCGATTCGCCCTTAATAATATCGACCGGCCACCAGGACAAACAAGTGCCCGTCTGGGAGTCGCGCTCGAGACAGTACCCTTTCCAGCCTTTGTAGATCACGCCGTTAGGGTCGGCGTAATCGCAGGACGGCGAATCGTTCTTCGGGTACAAGCGGCAGGACGGCGTCAGATAGTTCGGGTTGGTGTTGATTTGCAGGATCGGTTTAACGACCACGTCGTCGATTGAGAATTTTCCGCAGGAGGCCTGATCCGCGCAGACGAAAGCTAATTTGGTCTGGCCACTCATGCCCTTCAGCGGACCGAGGGTCACCCGTTGCCAGGCGGAGGTGGTCGGGACATCGACGTAGGTGTTAGTAGTCACCGGCACCCCGGACTGGCATAAATTAATTGTTGTGCCGCCACTGCAGTCACTGTTTGAGGTGCACGTTTTAGTGGGATCGTTGGTACAGGTGGACACCGTATCCTTGACCGCGAAGGTGGTGTAGCTGCCGTAGCCGAATTGCATCCGCACCACCGGACTGCCACCCTCCGCTTTAATCCGCGCTTCGGCATAGTAATATTCCGACGGCGCGGCGTTAAAAGCATTGGTCGCGGCGCCGGAGAACAGCACGACGCCCGTCGTGGTTTGAGTAATCGGTTCGACGGTTAGGATATGATTCGGGCCGTTATCACGATCTTCAAATTCAACGCGTAGAGCGCTGGCCGGCGTCACTCCCGCCGGGACCGGATTCCACGGATCGACTAACGGCGCTTGGTATTCGAGGTCGCCGTTCTTAATTTGGGCGTCGCCGCCGATCTGCCGCATTAATTGCCACGGCAATTGCCCCTGGATGACGTTGGCGCCGCCTTGCTGACCCCAGTCGAGGCCGGCCACCACGTTGCCTGACAAGTCGGCGATCTTAGCGACATCTGCCGGCGCTTGGAAAGTCATATCTTTCAAAGCCCTAGTCGGCACGTTCGGATCGGGGTTGTTGCAGGCGCCGCCGGCTTGGCAGTCGGTATCAGTATTGCAGAACCGCACCGGATCGTTGTTACACTGGCCGAGCGGCAGGTAGTGATTGCATTGTCCGGCGGTGTTCAAACTGTTGCAGGCGCCGAGGCTGAGACAGATGTTTTCGCTGGGGGTGTTATTGGCGGCATCGGTTTGGAAACTGGTGGCGCAACTGAGCCACAGGTTACAGCCGCGATCATTTCTGACCTTTAGAATCGTGTTAGCGTTGCAACGCGGCCAGCTGGCATAACACTTGGCCGGCGCCGGGTTGACCAATTGGCCGGCGGTGTTGTAGCAGGCGGATTCATTGCACTGCGACGGCACGCCGTTAAGCGTCGGGTCATCGGGGCATTGTCCGTTCAGCGTGCCGGTGCGACAGGTTTGAGTGGCGGCGCAGGCAAATCCACATTTGACGCAGTCGTTAATCAGCTGGCCCGCGCTCGAGCAAAGCTGGGTCCCCAGGCAACTGCCAATATCGACCGTGGCGCCCCCGCTCGAACATGAGCCGGTGGCAAAAACATGGTCGACCGGACTGGAACTGGTCGTCAAGGTTAGGTCGCCGGTCGTGAATGAGGCACTGCCGGCGCCGGTCGCTTGGAGACGATAATGATACTTCGTGTTGGCGGTAAATGACGTTTGGCCGGAGAGCGGGATGCGGAGTGAACGGAGAATCGAGCTATCGGTGTTCTCCGCGGTGCCGGTGGCGTAATCGGTGAAGTTAAGCTGGCTAGCCAGGTCCCACCGCGCCTCGACTTTGGCTAACTTATTAGTCGTGAAGTAAACGGTGCACGAACTGTCGACACAATCGGCGCGGATACTGCCGATGACCAGCGGCGTATTGCCACTATTGGCGTTGGCGGTCGTAAAAGTCCGGTCGGCGCTGGCGGTCAGTTGGTCGGCGCTGCCGGTCTGATACATTTGGATGGAAAAGTGGTAAGTGGCGCTGGGATCTAGACTCAACAGGTCAACCGAATCGTTGCCATTAGCCGAGGCCAATGACTTGAGCGGCACTAAACTGCTGTAACTTGCGGATTGACCATAGGCGACTTGATAACGCAGGTCCGTCAAATTGCTGACATAACTGAAAGACAGGGCGGCGCTAGTGGCCGAAATGGAAACGATATTGACAGCGGTAATGGTTGGTTTGTCTCCTGGCGTCGGGCCGATCTGCGCTTCAACGTCGGCCGAAACAAATAGCTGAATAATCTTCTGCCCTAATCCGAACAGGCCAAGCGTGACAACTAGTACCAGCGTAATTTTTTTAAAACGGTTGGCCATCAGTTCGTGCAATAATTAGAGGCATTACAGCTGGTAATCCGGTAATGGTACAGCTCGTCCGGCAGTAAGTCATACAGCGTCACTAAGTGATCAGTATAAATCGGATTAGTGTCCGCCGGATTCGGCCGGTTGTCCTGGCTGGCGACCGCCCGCGCGAGCGGGTAGGTGCATAGCACCGAGGTGCCGTCCGGTCGCGTTTGGCGCTGAGTGCAGTCCGTCGAGGTGCCATATTCGACCTCGCTGGTCGATAGTTTGTTGGTTTTCCAGTGGATATCAATCTGGCATTTGCCGGCCGCGCAAGTTAAACCGGTCGCGGCCGGTCCGCATATCGTCTGGCCGGATAGACAGACCATTTGCGGCGGCTGAGTGTCGTTATTTACATTAACGTTCACGCTCGTCCACGGGGAAATGTTGGCCGGCCCACGAGTGGAAACGGCTTGGGCGGAAATATCATACGCCCCGTTCGGCACCGGGCCGCTGAGCGTGTTCCACTGATAAGAAAAGTCACAACTATTGCCGGCGGGACAGGAAAATTGGGTGTCAACCAATGGGGTCGTGGCTCCGGTCGCGGTGATTTTGAAATTGATCAGACTCATCGCGTTGTTATCGATGCCGGTGACGGTAATGATCGCCGTCCCCAAGACATCGGTGCCGCCGGCCGGTTGCGTGATGGAAATCCGCGGTGGGATGTTATCATCCGCGAATGGGGTGGTGAACTGCAACGGACCGCCGCCGTTAATTTTCATGGTCGCTGAGTTTCCGCTCGGCTGGGCTTGGTCGACGGAAGTGATGCTGTAATAGTAAGTGGTGGTCGGTAACAGTCCGGGGTAAGTGATCGTGTGGGCGGTCGTAAAGGCCAGGTCATTTTGGGTGCCGAAGGCATTGGCATCGTTTTGCGTAGCATCAGCATAAATCGTGATATGTGAATTAGCCAGTTCATCGGTCAGCCAGGAAATTGTGACCTGGTTGGCGCTCGGGCTGGCGGACGGTGAACTGATGATCGGGGCGGTCGTGTCGGGCGTAATAATTAAGGTGGCGGTGGCGGTTTTGGTGGCCGCGCCTGAAGTGGCGTTAATACTGAGCGCAAAATTGCACGGCCCCGGCGGCAGGCACTGGACCGCCGTGCCGACCGAGATGTTAACCGTGACGCTCGTGCCAGCCGCAGTCGGCACGAAATCATTGGCGCTGAAAATAGCGGTCACGTTCGAGTCGCTGGGATTTGTGGAGATGGTGAGATTGACCGGGCCGGTGAAGTTGTTGATCGCCGTGACCGTCGCGTTATAAGCCGCCGACGGGCCCGATCCGGCCGTCACCGCGGCCGAGGGCGGGGCGATGGCGATCGTAAAGTCAGGCGGCGGGGTGGCAGTCAGCCAGACCCGGGCGGTGTGCGTTTTTGCGCCGTCACTAGCGGTCACGTCAATTTGCGTGCTGGCGGGCACTTGGCTAGTGGTGGCCAGGGTTAAGATCGCCGTGGCCGTGCCACTCCCCCCGGGGTTGCCAGTTAGTGATCCGAAAGACGCCGTCACGCCGGTCGGTAAAGCGCCGGTCGACCAACTGATGCCTGGTGACGGGTCATAAACATAGGTTGATGAACCGTTAATCGACATGGTATATGTCGTGCTCTGACCGGCCACCACGGTTTGACTGCTGGCCGACGCCACTGAAAGGCTGAAATCCGGCGTGGTCGTCAGGGTTAAAGTTACCTGGGTGGTTTTAGTGACAAGCGCGCCGAACGGATCGGTGTAACTGCCAGCCACGGTGATCGGGTACGGCCCGCTTCCGGCGCCCGGCGTGGAGCCGACGATGACAGTGGTGTAGTCGGCGCCAACCGTCGCCGTTAAGCTTAGTCTATAGCCAGACAACAGAACATTTAGCCCGCTGGGCGGATTTTGTAGGCTCAGAACCACATCGCCAACATAACCATCAACCGCCGCCACCTTGATGGGAAATAGAGCCGTCGTGCCGGCTGGCAGGGTTTGACTGGTCGGCGGGTCGGCGGAAATGGCGAAGGTCGGGACGTTGTAAGTCACGTTGGTGGAAGTCGAGGCTTCATTTCCGGCGCGGTCGGTCGCATAAGCGGTGAGAGTATTTAAACCGGGACTAAGCGCTAAATTGCCGGCGGTCCAGGTCACGCCGGTGCCCGCGGCGGTCACCGAAGCGTTAATCCGCGGCAACAGGCCGTTTACCGAGATTTCGACTTTAGCCACCTGATCGTTGTCACTCGCAGTGCCGGTCGCCGTCACGGTCGGCGTGGTGACCGTCGCTGGCGCCGATATCGCGACAGACGGCGCGGCGTTGTCAAAGACGAAGTTGGCCGTGGCCGGCGTCGAGTCGTTAGTCCCATCGTTTGCGACGGCGGTCACGGTCTTGGCGATAGGCGAGGCGGTCGCTAGTTGTGCACAAGAAAAAGTTGTCGACCAGGTTGGCGAAGCCGCGGCGGCGGGAATCGTCACCGGCGGGTTGCCGCCGAGAGTCACGGTGACTGATTGGACCGTGCCGGGGGCTGTATCAGACGCGGCGCCGGAAATCGTCAGCGGGCAGGTTTTAACGTAGGCCGGCACCGGATTAATGCTGACGGTGGGGGGAATGGTGTCGAGAGCGGGGGTGGTGAAGGAACCCATAGATCCACTAATTATACCCGCGCCTGTCGAGGAGGCGTAATAATAATAAGGAATGCTTGGGGCGAGTCCGCTTAAAGTTAAACTATGGTTCTGTGTTAAATAAATATCTGTTTGGGGGGTAGCGGACTGAACTGCGTATTCAGCTACTTTATTGCCGGCCATAGCTAAACCGAGACCGGATGTTATGGAAGATATGGTGTACGGGTTTAATCCCAAAACCACTTTCATCGAATTATCACGAGTAAGCACTTGTGACGTAGGATCAAAAGCATAAACTGAGTCACCAGCAATAAACTTTACGACAGTAGGAGACTGTTGTGTAATGGAAAGTATCGTCCCTGTAATAGAGCGAACAATCGTCCAAGTGTTACCGCTGTCAACAGATCGCCATAAAGTGCCATAGATTCCTCCAGCCCAAAAAACATGATTATCAGTGGTTGTTAACGTGGAAATGTCTTCTGTTGTGCTCCCAATCGAACTCACGGTCCAATTTGTTCCACCGTCTTGAGTGCGCAGAATTCTGCCTTTTACTCCACCAGCAACAATTAGTTTGCCATCAATGCTAGCTGCACTCCAGATGACAAGTGACGCATCTTGACCAGGGAAAGTTTTCTTGACCCAGGACCCGCTATTTGCATCAAAGGACAGAATTGATTCTCCATCCCCAAAAGCCCACGCGACATCTTGTGATGGCGAAATCACTGCTCGAAGATATGAGGAGAAGCCAGATGGTGGAGGGACTATTGCCCAGCTTTGGCCATCTAAAGTTCTCATCGTTAAACCTGAACTACCTACAATCCAACCATATTTATTATCAACCATATCTATGCTAAGAAGGTGTCGTTGTAATGGGTCTTGGTTAGGTAATGTTGTCCATGTGCCAGATGGGGAACGATAAATTATTGTACTAAAGTATCCGACGCTCCAGGCCTCTCCTGTGGGTAGGGCCACCGATGAACGAAAGTCTTCGATCGTATATGGGTCTGAATAAGAGTTAGTCCAAGCGGGGGGGGTCGTGCTATACAGTACTCGACTAAAAGAATCAAACGGCGTCGTCCAAGAAATTGTCCGTTTACATAGTTTCGTCACCCCATCACACCCCGCATCCACATCCGTCGGTGTAAAACCATACCCCGGCCAGGTGGTAAACTGCGTGGAATTAGTGGCCGTTTCCGCTCCCGACGTGGCGTAGATGTTATAGGTATAGGTTCGCGCCGGCCGGAGCCCATTAACCGTGGCGCTTAAACCGTTGGGAATCGAGGTGGTGCCGAAATCGTTCCAAATCACCGTGTTAGACAGTTGAGACGAATCACAAGAAGCAACTACACCGAGACACCCATACAGATGGAACGGTGTGAGGTTTGACTGGAAGGTAGTGGCGAACGCGGAATCGGTATTACTGGTATTTGTGAAGTTGACTTGCAAAGCCGCCGTCGCCGCGTCCGCGCGCGCTAACAATACTAACGCCAAGACACCGATGGTCAGGGCTAAGTAATTAAGCTGGCGAGTAGGCGAGCGCATAAACTATTGGCCGCGGAAGTTTAGATCGGGGTTGGTCGTGTCGTTGAACGGACGGCAACCGATGGCCGGATTGACGACGCCGTTGCAGTCGCCGGCATTGGCGGCGATCGACTGGCGCAGGTAATAATAGGGTCGACAGCCGGGCAAGCCCTGGGCTGGTTGGCCGTCGCCGCCAACACAGCTATGAACACCGGCGCTATCCTGGCAATCTAAATCATTCTGGCAATTTTGGCCTTGCCGGTCGCCGTCGGCGCACTGCGTTCGTTGGCAAGCGGCGTCGACGTAGTCCGGACTGCCGCCTTGGGCTAGCGACAGCGGGCATTCCGACCGGCAACCGGCCGGATCCGTCGGGTCGCGGTACTCGGTGCAACCATTCTGTTCGGCCAGACAACTACCGGCCAGGTAGACGCAGACATTGTTATTGCCGCCACTTGGGGCGCGACAGTCGGTGTTGCTACTGCATGATCCAATTTTATAACGTCCATCAACAGGCGAGTAAATTTGACCGATCCGCGAGGCGTCGCCAGTGCACCGGCCGGTATCGCACCCGGACCATTGACAGGTGGCCGCGCCATTCACGGCGAGCGGAGGAATTCTGCAGTTGGCATCCTGGGCGCAGGTTCTTGATGAATCGTTTGAGCAGGTACCAACCGGATTCGTGCAGGCTTGGCCGGCTCGCGACCCGCCCACGCAGACCGGCGAACAGGAGGGCCCGACTGGCCGGCCAGCTAGCGGCGGCGTGACGGTCGGACAGGGCTGGGCGGTGCCGGTGATATACCAACCGCCGTTACCGGACAACCCCGGTCGGTAGTCACACACCCGCTGACCCGGATCCTTAAAGTAAGCGGCCGTGCCGTTAGCGGCGGTGTAGACCTGGCAGGACAGTTCATTCGGTGTGCTGTTGCTACCATCAGTGCACAGGTCAGCGCGGTAACGATCGGGGTCGTTAATCAGGTACTGCGTTTGGTAACTGATTAATTTCTGGTCCGGACCATAGACCGGGCGGCCGACCGCGGCGCACCCTTTACCGGCCGCGGCACAGTAGTTGGCTGGATTATTGACCAGGGTGACAATGGTGTCGGCCGGGGTGGTCACGTTTTTGACTGTTTGTTCGAATGGGGTGGTGCTGTTTTGCGTGTCGATCAACGCCTCACAACCAACCACCTGCTCCGAACAGAGCCGATTAAACGAGGTCAGGTAGTTTGTCCCGCCCTTGGCGTCGCGGTAAGCGGCGCACCCGACGTCCTTAATGGAACACTGTGGCACGGCGGTGCTGACCAAATAGATATGGTCGTTGACTTCGGTTAGGACGACGTTATCGACATAAGCCGAGCCCCCAGCTACCCGCAAAGCCAGTTGGGAGTTGGCGAAATCCTGGTCAACCGCCAATGGCCCGAGCGTGAAACTGTGCCATTCCGGACCCTTGGGGGTGATATTTTCGTTCCAGGTGGGTTTCGCCGTGCCAGAGAAAGTAGTTTCGTTCGCGGCCCCGGCGTTAAAGGGCTGGAAGGTGCTACCGCTGAGTCGGCCGAATTGGGCGGTCATAGTTGAGGCGGTCGCGCTTTCCGCGGCGGCGGAAAAGGTCAGTAGATACGTCCGGCCAGAGAAAATCTGATTGGCCAAAGTTTTATCGGTCGTCACCGCGGCCGACGATGCGCCGCCAGCCGTAATCAGCATCGAGTGGCCGTTAAGATTAACCGCCGCGTTCGAAGCGGTCCCGCCGATCCAGTTGACCGTGCCGTTGGTTTCGAAATTGTCGCCGAGCACCTGGCGGGTGGTGCCGCTGGCGTTGCCAGTGTAGGCCCGGCAACTGGCCGCCGCGGATGAGCAGGTTAGGTTTTCTTTGGTGGCCAAATAGTAGACCAAATCTTTCCGCGCGGCGTCGCTTTGATCGATGGTGTTGCGGTAAGGATGGCAATCCTCAGTGACCGTGACAGTGCGCGAGCGCAGACGGTAATAAACATTCAGCGCCGAGTCGTAGTACTGACCGCAGTCAGGGTTACTGGCT
The DNA here is from genome assembly GCA_041484505.1 of Patescibacteria group bacterium. GTDB lineage: Bacteria > Patescibacteriota > Patescibacteriia > SBBC01 > CAIJZX01 > CAIJZX01. The sequence continues at coordinate 7,079 of JBGPHQ010000006.1, read as the reverse complement.
AGATTGCTTACGGCGCAGGAGGCCGCGGCGACGGTGGCCGCCGTGTCATTACAGGTCGGCGCGGTCGCGGCTGAACCGACGGTCAGGCTGGTGCATGGCCCATGGCCGCCGCTGGCATCAACCACCGTCGATTGCACTAAGTCATAGGCCCGCAAGACGTAGCCGAGTTTGGCGTCGCCGATCCAAGTATAATAAGTGGCCGAAATGGGATTGGTGGCGTTGGTCTGTGACGGCTTGACGCACTGTTTAACGGACTTGAAATATTCCTTGCCTTCGCCGCCTTGGGCGACGACATCCAGGTTAGTATATTCCTCGCACCCGACATCGGCGGCTGAACAAATTTGTCCTTTCGGGGCGACGATTTGCACCGCGCCGCCGGTCCGCGGCGGGACATTGGTGATCGGCTCCAATTGATAGGTCGCGCAACCGACCTGGTCGGCGCTACAACGGTTGCTGTTTCGGACTTGGCCGAAGATGTTACTGCCGCCGGCCACCGGCGTGTAGGCCTGACAGCCGACATCGGCTGAGGTGCATTGTTGCCGGTCGGCATTGAGATAAATGGCGTTGGTGGCGCCGTAATCATGAAAAGTAGACGGGGCTAGCGCGGCTTCAAGTTGGGCGCTGTCGATCACTATATTTTGGGTGGCGCAATTGCTGAGTTGGACACCGGCTTTCAGATCAAAGCTCGGCAGAACCAAAACATCGGCGCTGGGAATACTGAGCGTGACACTGTAAGTGTTCCAATCGGTAGTCACCGCCATATTCGGTTGACCATCAGCCGGGATCCGTGGTCGATTAGCCACCAGCGGCGCATCCGGTTCGAGTGTCAGGGTCGCCGCGCAAGCCGTACCGGCCTTAGCCCGCACCGACAGGGTAAACGAACGTTCATACAAATCATAACCAGTATGGACGACTTGCGTTAGCGCATCACCAGACGCTCCGGCTAGCTTGACCGCGGCTTTGTTGTTGGCGGTCACGCCCGGGTCATCGGCGGAAACAGAGTAAGCCGCTAAACCGCCGCTCTTCGTCCACCCGGCTAACGCCGCCGAGTTGAGGCTGTCAAGCGGTTGGTCGGCTGTTTCAAAACCACCGTTGGCTAACAGGTTAGTGTTATTGGTCGTTTGTAGAAATTGGTGGCAGCCGGCTTGCGATTGGTCACAACGTTGAACCTTAGCGGTGAAATTAATCGTGTCATTTCCGGTGCATGCTAGTTTAGTTGGGTCGTAATTATTAGCCGCGCAGTACTGCGTGCAACCGGCGTTGTCGGCGTTGCAATTTTGGAAATCGAGTGTATTAGCCAGGTAAGAAGCCGCCTGACCGGCCAGGTTGGTGTAAGCGGTGCAACTGCTGTTTTCGGCCGCACACTGCGTGCCGTCGAATTTGAATTGCTGGCGTTCCTGGACGCAGTACCCGAAGGCCAGACAACTGCCATCTTCATTCTCGGTAATGCAAGATTGCGTGTCGGCGCAAGTGTCGGTGTTCCGTTCGATCACCCAGCGACCGATGTCCGGAGCGGGGTTGCTGGTTGAAGTGACACAGTTAGGCGCGCCGATGTCGGTGCAACCTTGGGTGTTACCCGCGCTACACACGTCGCCCGGCTTGATCGCGTTGCCGGTCGCGGCATCGATGTTGTTCTGGTCGCACACGAATTGCTTGGCGATTACTTCTTCGCCGGCCCCTTGGCGACGACAGTAGGTTTGCGGCGCTTTCAAAACCCAGTTCGGATCGACTAAACCGCAGTACGGACTGGCGCCACAGGAAATTACGTCGGTGGTATTGCTGGGGTCGGTGCAATCACTGGCCACCTGGCATGACTGGTCGGTTTTCGGTCCGCGACTACAAACGCGATGCGCGGCGTCCTGGCCGCAGATATCATAGCGCTGAGTTAAGTAGCCGAGACTGAGGTCGCGATGATCAAATAATTGACTGTAGCGCGCCGCCAGTTCCCATCCGACCGGCGTCACCCGATATTTGCGGAGATACTGGAGGGCCCGGTACGGATAGCCGTCGCGCGGTTCGACGCCATTCTTGTCGAACCCGAAGGTTTTTTGTGGGTCGAGTAAATGTTGCTTAATCGCATCTTGCACCGTAATCGTCCCTTCGATCGCCTGACGGAAACCAGAATCAATCAAGCCGTTAGTCGTTAACTGATCAGTAATGCTGATTTCATTCCGCCCCGGGTCGCCGGAAATTATTTGGGCTTGGCCGGAGGTCGCATATAGCAACTGGGCGCCGGCGACGCCGGTCGCGTTACCAGAGCCAAAGACCAATTGTCCGATGGTCGAGCGCGCATTTGACGGTCCCTTACAGACCTCCGGATTGAGTCCGCACTTGCTCTTGAAATAGGTCGTCAGGGCGGTCCCGACCGGACTGTTGATGAACGAGGCAATACCTTTCAGCACATCGGCGACCGAGACGCCGGTGTACGTCGACTGGCCCTGGTTTTGGTTAAAAGACAGGCCAAAAAGTTCAGACGTCGCGGTCGAAGGCGTAATGACCGTGTCGCTGACTTTCGTCGTCGCCGGCAACACATTTGGATTAAGGTTAGTCTGTTCGCCGACGACTTTTTCCTGGACCGTCGCCGTTAGCGCCCCCGCCGCCGTCAGGAATTGGCCAATATCGCTTTTGTCGCTGGACAAAGCATTGGCCAAGGCGGCCGGCGCTTGTCGCGGGTTGGCGTTTTGGACGGCGCTAAATACGTCGGTCGCGGTGAAATTATTCGCCGCGTTGCTAGCGGCCGTGCCCCCCGCTTGGCAAGACTGGACGCATTGGTTGACTTCGGCTTGGGCGTTCCCTTTTTCAACATTCAGGGCCTCGGTTTGATGCGCCTGGCAGTCAGTCAAGGGCATCGTGCCGGACGACCAGGTCGCGCCGAGGCCGATGGCCCAGGTGGTCGTCGGGCCGTTGTGGGCCTCTTGAATATCGTTACACGCTCCGTCGGTCAGCCCTTTGACAATTTGCGCTTGCGTTCCGTTCGGCCCTTCCAGATCGTAAGTCACGACCCATATGTTCCATTCGTGATCGTTGCGGAATTGGCTCTTGGTCCACTGCGAAAATTCGCTGGCCGACATCGTTTTGAGGCCGCTGGTGTCAAGATTATCCGCCGAAAAGTTGTTATCACAATTCTGCTTACATTGCGTCGTCACCCCGCTGATTACCTGTCCGGCTTGGGCGCGCAACAGTTGGGAGATTAAGAATTTTCCGCGTGAACCGCTAAGCGGTAGGCCCGGGCCGGTCTGACCGGTCACCCCGCGCGTGAAATTATCGATAAAATCTCCGGCCGCAGCGTTAGTGACATTCTTGAAGAATGTCTTGGGGTTGGTTAAAAACAACGGTCGCTGACCGGGACCGGTGGTGGCTAAACTGGTGGTCACGCTATTTAGCAGACTGCGTTCGAGAATATCGAGCGAACTCTTAAATCCGACCGCGCCGGATATCTTAAGAATACTGGCGATTTTGGCTTGGATTTTGTCGATAATCTGAAAAATTGTCCGCGGGATGTCAGCGATTGTAGTGTTAGCCGTCTGCCCAAAAGTCTTGCTCGGCTGTAACGCCACGACAAACAACGAGATCATCATCAAGATGATGATCGTTAAACGGTGGGGTGGGGAACCGGTCAGGCGGCTCATGTAGTTACTGGCTGGAAACGATAGCTTCTTGGAAGATTTGTTTAAGGGTCGCATCGTCAATACCGTTAAGTGAGGCCGGGTCGATGCCGTTCTGGATTAGAAGCTGTCGGATGGCGGCCGGGGTCAGCTGTTGGATTTGCGTTAAAGCCGCGGGTGTCACGGTGCTGTTCGAATTGACGATCGATGGGATATTGGTGTTGCTGGCCGCCGGACCGCCGTTGGTATTGGCCGCGCTATTGGTGTTGGTCGCCGGTTGCGCTTTGATGACTTGTTGGTAAATGCGGAGCAAGGTCGCGTCATCAGTGGCATCAAGCGTCGCTTGCGCCACGCCGGCCGAGGCCAGCGAGCGGCGGAGAAATTCCGGCGTTAGGTTGCCGTTGGCGTCGACCGCCGTGGTTAGCAGACGGAACCCTTCGCAGACTTTTCCGGTCGGGCAGTTGGGGTCGGCGCCATTCTTGATCTCCGCGTTGTCCGGAATGCCGTCGCCGTCCGAATCTTTCAGGTACGGGCTGGTGTGCGTTAAATAAAGTTCGTCGTAATCGGATATTCCGTCGCCGTCGGTGTCCTTGGTCTTAAGTTTTTCCAGCGCGGCGACCGCTTGCGTAGTGGTGCTATTAACATTGCTCTTCACCGTTGACGGCGAGGCCGTCGCGCCGGTAATGCTTCGCCAGACTAACCACCCGCTCGCGCCGAGAGCCACTACACCCAGCAACGCTACTATTCGATAGGCGGTCGGCGAGTCCAAACTTTTTATCGGCGTCGATCCGGAAGTTACGCCCACCAAACCGTCGGAAGTCTTTTTACCTAGGGAACGAAAAAATGAAAATATCGACAATTTGGTCTTTATTATCCTATCGGGAAAATAAAATTAGTGTAAAACCGCATTAATTTTCGGTTTATAAACCGACGGTTATCCACAAGATTAAAATACGAAAAAACTGTCTTTACTATAGCACAGATGTCGGTTGTAGTCAACCTAAGTTTTTAGCTAATTTTAGCCAATTTTCGACGCTTAATTCTTGCGCTCTCGCTTCCTTTGGCAAGCCTAATTTTTTTAGTTCCGTGGTAACCTGTGACTGCTTAATATGTAGCGAGGCCGACAAGGTGTTGTGTAACTGTTTACGGCGGGACGAAAAACCGGCCCGCATCAGTCGGAAAAGGGCTTGATCTTTTTCTGGTTGAACCGGCCGCAGTCGGTCGCCGTAAATCACCGTTGACATCACCCGCGGCGCCGGGAAAAAACTTTTGGGCGGAATGTCAAAAAGAATTGACGGTTGGCAGTAATATTGCACCGTCAAAGCCAATAAACTCATCTCCCCGGGTGGGGCGCAAATGCGTTTGGCGACGTCGCGTTGAACCATGACCGTCAAAGATGATGGCCGCGGGTTGAGTGTTAAAAAATTCCGGAAAACCAAGGACGTGGCGCTATAGGGTAAGTTAGCCACCAGTTTATACTGGTTATCGGTCAGCAACTCAGTCAAATTTATACGAAAAATATCACCCCGTATCAAACGCAGGTTTTTTTGGCTGGCAAACTTTTTTTTCAAATAGGCAAACAGCCGCTGATCCAATTCCACCGCCACTACCTTCGCCCCCGTCGCCACCAGTTCCGCCGTCAGGATTCCTAACCCCGGACCAATCTCCAGCACGGTATCATTCGCGGTTACGGCCGCGGCGGTGACCATTCCCTGCACCACTCCTTCATCCAACAAAAAGTTTTGGCCGGCCGCTTGTTGCGGTCGCAAGCCGATTTTCCCGAGCGTCCGCTGGATCTCTGTCGGAGTGATCACAGCAACATGTAGAGTAGGCTAATCAGACCGGCGTAGAGAAATGCGGCGGTAAAGATCGGCAGACTTAACCCGAGGATAAGGATCGCGACTGGAGCTAAACTTTTTGCCAAAGCGAATCCTTGTTCATAAAACACGGCCCGAGGAATAACATTATTTTCCGTCAACGCCCGTTCATAAGTGATGGCCGTCATTGGAACGAAGGTGGTGTTCTTAGCGATCCGACCTATGGTGTCACTAAAAAAAACTGGGGCTACCAGGTGGAGGAACGGTCGAGTTAACCAGACGACCGCAGTCAAGACGGTGCCCCAATCCAAGGCGCGACGCTGATGGTGATGATCGACGACTTGCCCGATATACAGCGTCGCTAAGGCCGTCAGCAAGGTGGCCAGAGCGATCAATCCGCCAAACTTTAGGTAACTTTTCACGACCACGACCAGAAATACCGGCCAAATAAATTGCATCACAAACTCCTCGCCAAACCCCAAATAGGCCAAGGTGGAGCGAATGTGCTGTTTGGTGAAGGGCATGATGAAACTCGTTCGATAGGAATAGTTTTCACGGCGCTGGGAAGTCGGCGCCACAAACAATGGGATATTGGACACGGCAATAATGGCGATCACGGCAATAAAAAGCGGCGTGAATCCAGCTGTCGCGATGATTGCTCCGCCGGCCAGTGGACCGAGGATATTCATTAGGGTCGAGAGTGACCATAAACCAGAAAATTCTTTTCCCCGCTCGCCCTGGTCAGAAGAGATGATAAAGTCGGTATGATAGGCCGGCCAGTACAGCGTTTTTTGCATCGCCAGGCAGATGGGCGTAAACCAAAATAACAGTCCGATGTTTTTGGTCAATAACAAACCAATATAATAGGCCACCAGGAAGACCGTGCTGGCGGCCATACTTCGTTCCGGACCGAACCAGGCCACAACTTTACCGCCGAGCGGAAGAAGAAAAAAATAAGTCAAATACGCGACCAGGTAAAACATTAAAATATGGCTCAGCGAGTAGCCCAGTTGATACAAGTAGACCGGTTCGAACAGCGCCACGGCGGCTAAAGCGAAATCTAAAATCGCCACCGAGGCGTACAGCTCTTCCAACTGACGACTCATGTGCTTCTGGAAGTAGTGCGGAAAACGGAGGAATGGTCGGTTAAACATGGACGGCGCCGAGGCGAATGATTCGGATTTTGTTTTTCACGACGTGTATAACAGTTGAGGGCTTGGTGGCGGGGCCGCAACGGCCGGGCACAACTAGTATACCAGGAAAATCGCGTTTGATCTTAGCGGCCGACTTCGTTGGCGGTTGGCCCGAAATGTTAGCGCTAGTGGCCGTTAACGGTACTCCAACCATAGCCGCCAGCCGGCGCGCACCCGCATGCGCCGGCACGCGGATTCCGATCCTAGTCGCGCCCAGGGTGCGGGCGGCGATCTGCTTTTTTGATCGTAATAATATCGTCAACGCCCCCGGCCAATGTTTGGCGGCTAAACATTCTTCATCTTTCGACATGAAAAAAAACTTCTTGGCCTGGGCCAAATCAGCGGCAATCAAGGCGATTGGCTGGCCTTTTGCTCGATGTTTTACGCGGAACAGTTGCTTGATGGCCTCAGCATCAGTGGCTTGTACACCGAGGGCGTAAAATGATTCGGTGGGGTAGGCAAAT
>JBGPHQ010000005.1:0-16726 GCA_041484505.1 Patescibacteria group bacterium | reverse complement strand
GGCAGTTCTTGGGGTTGATGGACAAGCCGGATGTCGACCAAATTGACGGCCTAAGTCCGGCTATTTCGATCGATCAAAAAACCACCTCGCACAATCCGCGCTCGACCGTCGGGACGGTGACGGAAATATACGACTACCTGCGGTTGTTGTTCGCCCGGGTCGGAACGCCGCACTGTCCAAAATGCGGTCGGCCGGTATCGCGCCAAACAATTGATCAGATCATTGCCCAGATTGAGGTTTTGCCGAAGAACACCAAGATTGCCATCTTAGCGCCGCTCATCCGTGACCAGAAAGGCGAGCATAAACATGTGGTTGATGATGTGCGGAAAGCTGGATTTGTGCGGTTGCGGTTTGACGGAAAAATATACGGCCTGGAGGAAATAGAGGATCTAACCGTCGATAAGCAAAAAAAACATCGGGTGGAAGTAGTGGTTGATCGCTTAACGCTCGGCGTCGATGACCAGGAGCAAACCGAAGACAAAAAAACCAGGCTTTACGATTCGCTGGAAACAGCGCTCGATTTAGGAAACGGCTTGGTGATCGTCCAACGCGGCGACACCCCGCACCAGTCTTCACTTCGTTCAGGCGAGACGGGGCAAGCCACCGAAGATTTGCTATTTTCCGAACATTTTTCCTGCGCTTACGATAATATCAACCTGCCGCCGATCGAGCCGCGTAGCTTTTCCTTTAATAATCCGCACGGCGCCTGTCCCGACTGCACCGGCTTGGGGACGAAGCTGGAAATTGACGGTAATTTAGTTATTCCGAACCGGCGGCTAAGCCTAGCCGAGGGGGCGATCCGGCCGTGGTCGCGAACGAGCGCTAACCAGACCTGGTACTTCCGCGTGCTCGAAGCGGTCGCCCGTGAGCACGGTTTCTCGACCCGCGTCCCGGTCTCCAAGTTGACCGAGACGCAACTAAACTTTGTGCTCCACGGCACCGGCGATGAAACCTATGATGTTAACAACGCCAGCGGCGAAGGCAAGGTTCGGCAATACATGACCACCTACGAAGGCGTGGTGCCGAACTTGATGCGGCGTTATAAAGAGACTGATTCCGATTACATGCGCGCCGAAATCGAACGCTATATGCGGGTTTACCCCTGTCCGACCTGCCAGGGAAAACGTCTGCGGCCGGAAGTGTTGGCCGTGACTGTTAGCGATCAGAACATCGCCGCCATGACCGCGATGAACATCGCCGCCGTTCGGCAGTTATTCGACACCTTGGCGGGCGAGGGCAAACAGCGTGGGGTTAAGGCGCTGACGGCGCGCGAAAAAACGATCGCCCATCAAATCTTGAAAGAAATTCGGGCGCGACTGACGTTCCTCAGCAATGTCGGCCTTGACTATCTGACCCTTGACCGGGCGGCCGCGACCTTGGCCGGCGGCGAAGCCCAACGCATCCGCCTAGCGACGCAAATCGGTTCATCCCTGGTCGGCGTGGTTTACATTCTCGACGAACCGTCAATTGGTTTGCACCAGCGCGACAACGATAAACTGATCGAAACACTAATCCATCTCCGCGATCTCGGCAACACGGTTTTGGTGGTCGAACACGATGAGCACACTATGCTGGCCGCCGACTATCTGATTGACATCGGCCCCGGCGCCGGCGAACACGGCGGACGGATCATCGCCCAAGGCACGCCGCCACAAGTGATGGCCAATCCGGCCTCGCTAACCGGCAAATACCTGTCGGGAAAAATGAGCATTCCGGCGCCGATCAACTACCGGCGCGGGAACGGCAAGAAAATTTCCATTCTCGGGGCCGAAGAATTTAATTTAAAAAATATCAACGTCGATATTCCGCTCGGAAAATTTGTGGCCATCACCGGCGTGTCGGGGTCGGGGAAATCGACGCTGATGACCGATATTTTAGCCCGGGCCCTAAATCAGCATTTTTATAACGCCAAGGATCTGCCCGGCAAACACCGCGACATCAAAGGCTTCGAGCACCTCGACAAGGTGGTCGACATCGACCAAAGCCCGATCGGCCGGACGCCGCGTTCAAACCCGGCCACCTACACCGGCGTGTTCACCGCCATTCGCGATTTATTTACCCAGGTGCCGGAAGCTAAAATCCGCGGTTACGGTCCGGGCCGATTCTCTTTCAACGTCAAAGGCGGGCGCTGTGAAGCCTGCGAAGGGGACGGGGTGGTGCGGATCGAAATGCAGTTTTTACCGGACGTTTACGTCGAATGCGAAGAATGCCACGGCCAGCGCTATAACCAGCAAGCCCTGGACATCCATTATAAAGGCAAGAACATCGCCGAAATTTTGAACATGACCGTCGAGGAAGCGCTTGAGTTCTTTAAACACATTCCGGTCATCCACCAGAAACTTAAAACCTTGACCGACGTCGGGTTGGGATACATCCACCTCGGACAATCGGCCACCACGCTTTCCGGTGGCGAAGCGCAACGCGTCAAACTGGCGACCGAGTTATCCCGCCGCGCGACCGGCCGGACGTTGTATATTCTCGATGAACCGACGACCGGCCTGCACGTCGACGACGTTAAACGCTTGCTGGGCGTGATCAACCAATTAGTGGATAAAGGCAATTCAGTTTTAATTATCGAGCACAACCTTGATGTTATTAAGTCGGCCGACTGGATTATCGACCTCGGCCCGGAAGGCGGCGACCGGGGCGGCGAACTGGTGGCCATCGGCACCCCGCGCGAAGTGGCGAAAATCAAAACTAGCTACACCGGCCAGTACCTAACTAAAGTTTTCGCAAAAGAAAAGCCCCAGACCGGTGCAGAGTCGGGGGCGAAGAAAGAGCGGCGCTAGTCGATCGCTGAGGCGATCATCCCGCCGGTTCTACTGACCCGGATTTTTTTTCGATGGGTGGCCGATCCGGCGGTTATCCTCTTGAATCTTGGCGTAAATCTCTTCCCGATGCACCTTCACTTCGGGCGGGGCCTCGATTCCGAGCTTGACCTGCCCGGAATGGATCTCGAGCACGGTGATCTTAACCGAGTCACCAATCCGGATATTTTCACCTAGCTTCCGAGCCAGGACTAGCATCTTAAGCCTTCTTTCTTGACCCCGAGATTGGGGTGTGGGGTAAAGAGCGAGGGGTGCTATACTTCCCCCAATCATGCCCGGGGTAGATATTCAGCGCCCCGAAGCTATCATGAGCTTATCGTTATGTCAAGTTTAACCGTCGCCATTCAAAGAACCCTGGCCTACTATGATATTTTTGACTACCCGTTGACGGTCGAGGAAATATGGCGGTGGTTGTACCCGGCGCCAGGGGAAACACTAGGCGCGGTGACCATCGAAACCTTTCGGCCCGAAGTTGATCAGCTGGCGCAACAAAAAAAACTTGCCCGGCACGGCGTCTACATCTTTTTACCCGGTCGCGAACAATTGGTGGCCACCAGAACGGAACGGCTGGCCCGCAGTGTTAAACTTTGGCGACGCGCCGCCTCGACGGCTCGTTATCTGGAGCTAGTGCCGTTCGTCAAAATGATTGCCGTGGTTAACACCTTGGCGATCAACAATGTGCGCCCGGAAAGCGATATTGACTTGTTAATTGTCGTCGCGCCGGGACACCTGTGGATCGCGCGACTGATGGTCAGCGGCATCGTGACACTACTGGGCAATCGGCGACACGGCGCTAAAATTGCCGGCCGCGTTTGTTTGAGTTTTTACGTCACGACTGACGGCCTGGATTTTTCATCATTACGAAGCGCTCAGCCGGATACGCATTTTGCTTTCTGGACGGCCCAGGCGGCGCCACTGCTCGATGACGGCACATATGAACATTATCGACAGGCTAATAATTGGGTGACGGCGCTGTTGCCGCATGCTTGGTCAGGGGATTGGCGGGCGAAATTGCTGGCGCCGAACGCCGGCTTGCGCGCCATCAAGAAATTTTATGAAATATTTTTCTCGTCGTCGGTCGGTCACTGGTTTGAGGCTTGGGCGCGGAGTTATCAGTTAAAAAGAATCGACCGGCATCTGGAAAGTAAAGCGAAACTAGGCACGACCGAGGTGGTGATATCCGAAGAGATGCTGAAATTTCATGAACTGGACCGGCGTCAAGAATATAATCAACGGTTTGCCCGCCACTGGGCTGAACTAAGTCGGCAAAAATAATGTCCGGGCGTTTACCGCGTTCAGTCTGGTTGCCGGTGCTGGCTTTGACGCTGGTGATTTTCGGTTGGCGGTTAAACACGGCGCCGTTGACTAACTGGGATGAAGGGATTTACGCTAACGTCAACCTCGAATTATTCCATTCGCACGACTGGTCGAAGCTAACCTACTTTGGCGCGGATTTTCTAGAAAAACCGCCGTTGCAATTTTGGATGACGGACGTGTTATTCGGTGTGCTTGGGCCGACCGAATTGGCGGTGCGATTTATTCCGGCCTTAGCCGGCATGGCGACGGCATTACTCTTGGCGCTTTGGGCTTGGCAGGCCAGACAGAAACGTTTGGCAGCTTTAATAGCGGGGGTGGTGTTTGTGCTTGGACGCTACGCGCTGGTGCACGCCTTCCGCACCGGCGACCTGGACGGTCTGTTGACATTATTTATTACGCTGGCGATGTACGGCTACTGGAAATCTTGGTCAGCGCCGCGTTGGATAGTTGTTTGGGGGGCGGCCAGCGCGGCGGCGATGATGACCAAATCGTTAGTTGGGTTGTTGCCGCTAATTATTGTCGGAATTGATGTCATCCTGTCGCGGGGGTGGCGAAAAATCGGCGGGGGGAATATCGGCTGGGCGGTCGCCGCGTTTCTGGCGCTGGTCGCGCCGTGGCACATCGTGGAAACAATGCGCTTCGGTCGGGCTTTTTGGGACAGCTATCTTGGTGTTAACGTTATTGATCGTGCCACCGAATCGCTGTTTACGGCGACGCCGTGGCATTACTATTTCGGAATTATCCGCGATCGATTCGCACCTTTTAGTTTTTTATTGCCTTTAGCATGGCTGACGGCGATGTGGCGCGCCGGGAAAGAAAAGAGCGGACTTGATCGACTGTTGGTTATTTGGTTAGTGGTGACGATCGCGCTGTTTAGCTACATCCAAACGCGGCGTGAGTGGTACATTTTGCCACTCTATCCGGGCGCGGCCCTGCTCTTAGCTACGTCCGCGGACTTATGGTGGAATAATAAATTGCGGTTGATTCAGGCCGCGGTCATGGTTACTATGGCGGGGGCGTTCGGCCATTTGTTGACCGACAGCCACTTGCGCTCGACGCTGGCCCATTTTCCGCTCCTGCGCGAGCTGTCTAAAAATTTCTGGCAGTTGGTGGTCGGTCAGGCGATCTTTGGGATAATCGCCATAATTATAGTATTGGTTTTCGCCGTCTTACTACGACGCTGGCGGGGGAGTTGGTGGTCGTGGTGGCTGGGACTAAGCGGGGGAACGTTAATGATGGCGGCCTTCATATCGTCGTTCCTTTACATCCGTGCTCTGCCGTCTGGTTTGCCGTTAAAAACTATCGCGGCGCGGGTCGAACAGGAAAAAGTTACTAATATTTCTTTAATCGGCACGCGATTAAAAAAACAGCCGGCCGGTTATTTCTATATCTTGCGAATGAATACACATAGCAACGAGTATGTCGCCGGCGCTCCGCCACTGACACCGTTAGTGTTGACGACGAAGGAGGATAAGAACGCGCCGCTCAATACGGAGGGGAAAGTGTTAGTGAGTTTACCGCCGTTTGTGCTAATAGATTTACGTTGACCGCCTCCCCCTCAAGCGGTAGTGCGGAACAACACCAACAACGTTATTTTTCCGCACCTCGTCGTTACTCCCACCACGTCCCCCTCCTCACGGTGCTTTAGTGGTGTGGTTGTATCGACACCTGGTTTTTTACACACCTAATCATGAGGCGGGGTGGGAATTCCACCCCGCCTTGCGATTCTTCGTTGCAAAAACCAAAAATCTTAAATTATCGGTTCAGCTGTGCTGAACTGCGAGGAGGGGCGTAATGGGGACACCGCAATAATTTGTTAAGTAAAAATGTTTATGGTTCGCGAGTTATGGTTTTAATTGGGGGAAGGTGGGCCGGTATAATTACCCCGTCGGACATGTACCCCCCCTCGGCTGATATTAACCGAGGGATTTTTTATTCGTATATCTACGTTTAGCTCGGACGTTTAGTTTAGAGACAAGCGCAAGTTTGACAGGTTAGCACTCTATCCTGTAGACTGCTAACGGTAGATATTCGGTGAATATTTACGCCCTGACCTACGTTTATTCGTTAATTCCTAATGGGATATGGCCACATTGAAACCGATGCGGGGCAAAGCCCTGATTAAGCTGATCAAGGAGGAAAAAGTGACCAAGTCGGGCATCGTTTTGCCGGACACGGTCGAAAAAGAAGAGCTTGAGAACGGCGAAGTGATCGCGGTCGGGGCGCCGAAAATGGATCACGGCAAAGAAATGCCGAGCGAGATCAAAGTCGGCGACAAAGTCATTCTTAAAAAATACGGTCCGGACAAGGTTAAAATCGACGGCCAGGATTACTTGATCGCCGACGAAGACGACCTGGTCGGAATATTGAGTTAGCTAGTTAGTTTATTTGTTAAGAAGTTTATAATTATGGCCAAGCAAATTTTGTTCGATGAAACGGCCCGGTTGAAACTCAAAGCCGGGGTCGATAAACTCGCTAACGCGGTCAAGGTCACGCTCGGTCCGAAAGGCCGTAACGTCGTGCTCGATAAGGGCTACGGCGCGCCGACCATCACCAACGACGGTGTCACAATCGCTAAGGAAATCGACTTGGAAGACAAGTTTGAGAATCTGGGCGCCGAGCTGGTCAAAGAAGTGGCCACCAAAACCAATGACGTCGCGGGCGACGGCACGACCACCGCCACGCTCTTGGCCCAGTCGATTATCGCGGAAGGATTGAAAGTTGTGGCGGCCGGCGCCGAGCCGATGGCCATCCGCCGCGGCATTGAAAAAGGCGTCAGCGCGGTCGTGGCCGAACTAAAAGCGATGTCCAAGCCGGTTAAAGGCAACGCCGAAATTGCCCAAGTGGCCTCGATCGCCGCGCAGGATCAGGAAATCGGCCAGGCCATCGCCGAAGTGATGGACAAAGTCGGCCAGGACGGGGTGGTGACGGTCGAAGAGTCGCAAACTTTCGGCCTGGAAAAAGAAGTCGTCGAAGGCTTGCAGTTCGACAAAGGTTACGTCTCGCCGTACATGATTACCGACGCTAACCGGATGGAAGCGGTCTATAACGATCCGCATATTTTGATTACCGATAAGAAAATTTCCGCCCTGGCGGATATTCTGCCCCTGCTGGAAAAAATCGCCCAGTCTGGCAAGAAAGAATTGGTCATCATCGCCGACGATGTTGAGGGCGAAGCGCTGGCCACGTTCGTGGTCAACAAAATCCGCGGCACCTTCAGCGTGCTGGCGGTCAAAGCGCCGGGCTTCGGCGATCGCCGCAAGGAAATGTTGAAAGACATCGCCACCGTGACCGGCGGCCAAGTCGTGTCCGACGAGTTCGGGCTGAAACTGGAGAATACTACGCCTGACATGCTGGGCTCGGCTCGTAAGTTGATCGCCACCAAGGAAACAACCACCATTGTTGACGGCAAGGGCGAGAAAAAACAGATCGACGACCGCATTGCCGCGATCCGCAGTGAACTGGAAAACACCGATTCAGACTTCGACAAGGAAAAACTGCAGGAACGATTGGCTAAACTGGCCGGGGGCGTGGCCGTCTTGAAAGTCGGCGCGGCCACCGAAACGGAAATGAAAGAGAAGAAATTGCGGATCGAGGACGCCATCCAAGCGACCAAAGCCGCGGTCGAGGAAGGCATTGTGGTCGGCGGCGGCGTGGCCTTGCTCCGGGCCATCAAAGCCCTCGACGGATTGAAACTGAAGAACGAGGATGAACAGGTGGCGGTTAAAATCCTGCGCAACGCGCTCGAATCGCCGCTCCGTCAGATTGCTTTAAACGCTGGCAAAGAACCGTCGGTCATTGTCAATCAAGTCGCCAAAGAGAAGGGCAACATTGGTTACAACGCCGAGACGGACGTGTTCGAAGACTTGGTGGCGGCTGGCATTGTCGACCCGACCAAGGTGACCCGCTCGGCGCTCCAGAATGCCGCCTCCATCAGCGCTTTAATGCTGACCACCGAAGCGGTGGTGGCGGAGAAACCGGAAGAAAAGAAAGACTCCGCGCCGATGCCGGGTGGCATGGGTGGCATGGGCGGGGGCATGGGGATGGATTATTAGACCACCCCTTCGGCGTGCGCGCCGTACCCCTCCTTAACTGAGGAGGGGTTTATAAAATAATCCGGTCTTTGTAATCAGCGTAAAAAAATTACCCGGTATCTAATCGCCAGAGAATGTTTATTGGCGGTAGATACCGGGCGGTCATGTGTAGCCTTGGCGTATTTAGTTTTTTGTGTCGACTACCATTCCCATTATACCGCTCGTTATTACTCGATAGGCGACCTCCCGGAAGAATGTGCGAGGCAGTGTAGCTGGGACACCACCTGTCTATTCGGGCGGGTGGCTATCCAGACCGAACCCGTTTCTTGAGCGTCAGCAGGCCGGTGCCAGCCATGGCGCGATGGATAGCCAGTTCGGCGGTGTAACCGTGCTGTTTTGCCCAAGCGACCCAGGTTTCATCCGGCTTGATGGTCAGCAGAAAGTTCCAGGGTCGTTTGTCTTGACAAGATCTCAACGCCCGAGCTTCAGCGGCGGTCAACAAGCGGTTGGCAATGGTATCGTCGACCGCGGCGTCAACCAGGCCCAGCTCTGACAGTTCGATCACCGCCGTGCCGTTGACGTCGCGCACGGCCCAACGAATGTAGGCAATGATTCGTCCGTCGTGTTCGGCGATGAGGTAATGAGCGGCCCCAGTCAAATCCCTGGTCAGCCGAGCGCAAAGACCTTCCGCCAAGATCGATTGGCGCCGACTGCCGACCGAGTGTATAGCCTTCGCCAATGCGTCCATTCCGACACCGACACCGCGCGGATGCTCACGGATAGTAATCGTCGACACGTGGCACTCCTTTCTTGAAAGGACCGTCGGGAATTTATGGGGACGTGCGACGACTTTACAACTCGACGGGGTGGATGTCAACCCAGCACCACTTTGGCTAAAACAATATTTCTTACCCCAGCCATTTAATCGTGGGTAAACAGCAAAATTACAAGCCACCATGGGCAAACCAAAGTGGTGCTGGGTAAACCCATTAGAAATTAAAAATACCAACTCCCCCGGTAAAAATCATAGCCTGCGAATTACAAACAATTTTACCTAACAAATTATTACGGCGCCCCCATTACACCCTGCCTCATGATTGGGTGTGTAAAAAACAACACGCCGATACGGCATCTACGTGATATCGCCGTGAGGAGGGGTGTGTGGTGGGGGTAGTAATGTTACGAGGTTCAATTACATAGTGGTTGTCACTTAACTATACTGCTTGCGGGGGAGGTGGTAGACATGTTGTTACTAGTTCTCGTTAAAGAACAACGAGGCATCACTATTTGATGGGGAGGTCGCGTTGTTTTTTCGCATTTTTCTGTTATACTAGCTGTATGGACGAACACCAAACACGCCCGCCGACGCGGGCGATGATCGGGAAATGGAGCGTTGATCGGTATGTCAGTTTGATCCGCCGCTGGACTATCGGCGCGGCCGGGGCGGTGATGTTGCTGGTCTTGGCGCGGCCGACGCGGTGGCTGGTCGTCGGTCTGGAATTGTTAATTGTCATCGGCATCGGTTGGTTAGTGGCCCGGCGCGATGGCGGGAAAGTAGAAAGTTTGACCGCCGGCGCGTTCGTCGGCGTGGCGCTCGGTTTAGCCACGGCCGTCGGCCGCTTCATCTTAACGCCCACCCTGACCAACGGCCTCGCGATCATTATTGAAACAGTCTTCACGATGATCATCGCCGCGCTAGTCGCGGTCAGCACCGGGCTCATTATTTCTCTGACTAGAAAACCGCCAGCTTAATATCCACCCTATGCCTATCCCGCGTCGCAAACAATTCGTGCTATGGTTTAATCAGCTCCGTAACCGGGATGTTAAACTGGTGGGCGGGAAAAACGCCTCTTTGGGCGAGATGTATTCGTTGCTGACTCCGCAGGGGGTGCGTATTCCGAACGGTTTCGCGGTCACCGCCGCGGCCTATTTTTATTTTTTGAAGGCCACCGGCATCAAACAGGTGATCAAAGACATCTTGCATGATCTCGACACTTCGGACATGAAGAATCTCTCCGATCGCGGTGAGCGAGTGCGACACACAATTTTAACCGCGGAGCTGCCGTCCGATCTGAAACGGGCGATCGTGACTAACTACCGCCAGCTGGAAAAAGAATTTTTTACCAATGTGGACGTGGCCGTGCGTTCCTCCGCGACGGCCGAAGATTTGCCCGACGCGTCGTTCGCCGGTCAACAAGAAACCTATCTGAACATTCGCGGCGAAGCGGATTTATTGCTGGCCGTTAAAAAATGCTTTGCCTCGTTGTTCACCAATCGGGCGATGGCTTACCGGCACGATAAGGGGTTCGACCATTTCGCCATTGGTTTAAGCGCGGCCGTCGAAAAAATGGTGCGTTCGGACAAGGCCTGTTCGGGCGTGATGTTCTCGATTGACACCGAATCCGGTTTCCGCAACGCCGTGCTGTTGACCGGCTCTTGGGGCCTGGGTGAAAACATTGTGTTGGGGCGCGTCAATCCGGACGAATTCTATGTTTTTAAACCGACCCTAGCCCAGGGTAAATTAGCTATCCTGACGCATAAACTGGGCGACAAGCTAATCAAAATGATTTACACCGGCGACCACCGGCGCCCGACTAAGAACGTCCCGGTGCCGCCGGCCGAACGGACCAAATTCATCCTGACCGATCGGGAAATAGAACAGCTGGCTAAATGGGCCGTGATTATTGAAAAGCATTATGGCCAGCCGATGGATATGGAATGGGCCAAAGACGGCCGCTCGAAACATTTATTCATCGTTCAGGCTCGGCCGGAAACGGTGCATTCGCGGGAAAAGAAAGATGTCCTAGAAGAATACGTTCTCGCCAAGCATCAGGCCAGGACGCTGGTGACCGGCGCGCCGGTCGGCACAAAAATCGGCGCCGGCCAGGCGCATGTCATTTTGGATGCTAAACAGATCGGCCAATTCAAAGCGGGCCAGGTGCTGGTGACCGACATGACCGATCCCGACTGGGAGCCGATCATGAAAATTGCCTCGGCCATCGTGACTAACCGCGGCGGGCGGACCTGCCACGCCGCCATTATTGCCCGGGAACTCGGCATCCCGGCAATTGTCGGCACCAAAACGGCGACTAAAGCCATCAAGACCAGGGTCGACGTGACCATCGACTGCTCGGCCGGTAGCGTCGGCGCGGTTTACGCCGGCCAACTGAAGTTCAAAGTCTTAACTCACAACCTGAAAAAAATAAATCCCCTGCCGGTTAAAATCATGATGAACATCGGCAACCCCGACCAGGCGTTCGCCCAAAGTCTTATTCCCAATGACGGCGTCGGCCTGGCGCGCGAGGAGTTTATTACCGCCTCGTGGATTGGCATTCACCCATTGGCGCTGATCAAGTACCCGCGCCTGAAGGACAAAAAAGCTAAACGGATTATTGAGGCCCGGACCGTCGGGTATAAAGACAAAACGAAATTCTATATCGACACCATGGCTTCCGGGGTGGCCATGATCGCCGCCGCTTTTTACCCAAAAGACGTGATTCTGCGCCTGGCCGACTTCAAATCGAACGAATACTCAACCCTGATTGGCGGACAAGAATTTGAACCGGTCGAGGATAACCCGATGATGGGCTGGCGCGGCGCGGCGCGGTATTACAGCGACGCTTATCTGGCGGCGTTCATTCTTGAATTGAAAGCGATGGTTAAAGTCCGGGCCAAAATGGGCCTGACTAACTTGAAATTAATGATTCCGATGTGCCGGACAACCGACGAAGCGCATCAGGTGTTAAAAATTATGGCCGCGCACGGTTTAAAGCAAAGCCAAAACGGTTTGCAGGTCTACTGCATGGTCGAGGTCCCCTCGAACGTGATCCTGATTGACCAGTTCGCCAAAATTTTCGACGGCTTTTCGATTGGTTCGAACGACCTGACCCAATTCACCTTGGCGGCCGATCGCGATTCCGAACTGGTCAGCCATATTTACGACGAACATAATCCGGCCGCGATGTGGATGTTCGCGCACGCTATCAAGGGCGCGCGGGCGGCTAAGCGGAAAATCGGATTCTGCGGTCAGGCCCCGTCCGACTACCCCGACATCGCTCTGTTCCTAGCCGAGCAGGGGATCGACTCGATCTCGCTCAATCCGGACACGGTGCTGAAGACCATCCTCATGCTAAACGAAAAATTAAAACCGTAGGGCATGAAATTTATCGGACGGACAACAGTCGGTTTTTTGGCCAGCCTGATGGCCATCATCATGTTGTCCGCCAGTAGTCGATCGGCGGCCGCTCAGCTAGATGCGACGGCCGACCCAGCCGCGACCGCCCGCCAGGCATTTGTCGCCACGCTCGATCAGCAAAAACCTGTCACCACCGAAACGAATGAAGTTATTAACGCGGCGACGGGCACAACCAGCGCTATGTCTTATCCGCACCCGGTGCTCTACGGCGGGGGTAATAGCAGTGGTTGGCCATTTGTCGGGACCGTGGATGACACTACGCCGCCAGATAACGCGCCCCTGAACTGGGCCGTGCTTGATGCCTACGCGCGATTCCCGATGGTTATCTTGCCGCCGACGCCAATGTCTGATGCGCGACTAGACATCATCCCCGCCCTGCGGTCCAGAA
Organism: Patescibacteria group bacterium; assembly: GCA_041484505.1. Lineage (GTDB taxonomy): Bacteria > Patescibacteriota > Patescibacteriia > SBBC01 > CAIJZX01 > CAIJZX01. Next base: position 3,964 of record JBGPHQ010000005.1, on the reverse strand, counting down.
ATCCAAACCTGAAAATATTCGCCTATGTCACCGGACACTTAACCTGGTGTCCGGGGTTCCCGGGCAATATTAACTATCCGGTCGGGTACTATTACCGCGACTACTTCCTAGCCGTCACCGGGGGAGATCAGAACTGTTCATCGACTAGCAATGGTTTCTTATGGAACCAAGACGGCACCCGCAGCGGCTATAACGTCAACCTCGCCTATCGGGAACTCCAGCCGGATAATTCCTATCGCTATACCGTCGCCGAGAATATCGCCGCGGCGATGTACGAACACGCCAAAACATCTCGCGGTTTCGACGGTATATTTATCGACGTCTTCTGCCCAAATTTTATGTGGGCGGAGAATCCGGCTAACCCCTGGGATTATGCTCGCGCGGGATATGGCAGTGATAACAGTGATCCGGCTAATCAAACGGCCTTCATGGCTGGCTGGACCGCCGGACATTTCCGCTTAGCCGAACACCTACGCGAATTAGCCGTGGCCGACGGCCAGCCCGACTACCCGATCAGCGGAAATTGCGGCCAAGCGCCGTCCACGCTTCACCCGGTCATGAACGGTTGGATGCGCGAGAATTATCCGTATCAGAATGGCGGGACGTTTTACGACAACATGTTGGCTTGGCCATGGGGCTATCTGCACCAAGATCAGAATTTTCGCAGTCCGCAGTATGATTTTATTTTTACCGCGGCCCAGCTCAACGGCTATGACAGTAACGGCCTGCCGACCTTTGATCCATCCGACGCCTGGAATCAACGAAAAATGCGGTTTGGTTTAGGGAGCGCATCGTTGGGAACTGGCTTGGCCGCCTTTCATGACAGCAGTGGCGACCCGTCTCACGGTTTATGGTTTAATTGGTGGTACGACGAATACGGCGTCGACACAGCAGTGCCCCAGGCCGATTCGGATTTTGGTCATGCCCACACCGGTTCGCAATATATCGGTTGGCTGGGATCAGCCGTAACGCCGGCTCAAGCGTTGCTGGCCACCAACTATGCCACTACGACCGATCTCTTAACCAGCAACCAAGGATTTGAAACGGCGGCGTCGGGCGGATTTTCCGACTGGACAACCTTCATTAACGCCGGTTTGGGAAATACAGTTGACCAGGACACTACGACCGCCGCGGTCGGGACGGCGTCTGTCAAAGTAACGATCGTCACGCCGAATATGGTCGCGCAGAACGTCAGCCTAGTGACGGGGGATTTTCCGGTCACGGCTAACAGCGAATATGCGGTGACTTTTTGGGCTAAAGGCTCGGTCAACTTGCCGTTGCTGGCTTCGCTCGGCGGCGGGACTACGAACGCGTCCCAGACCATCCGCATTGATGCACAATGGCGTCAGTATCAAGTAGTTATTGCTTCGACCACCAGCACTGCTTCGACCAGAGTGGTGTTAGGGTTTGGGCTCGGGACCGGCACATATTGGGTTGATGATGTCCACGTTCAACGCGGCGCGACCGCGGTCTGGCGCCGTGATTTTACCCATGGCATAGTGCTGGTCAATCCGACCGCCGGCGCCTTGACGGTCAACCTGGAAAAACCGTTTAAAAAAATAACCGGGATCGTCAATCCGGGGTTGAACGATGGCTCAATAGTTAGCCAGGTCACCATCGCCGGCACCGGCTCCGGTTCGGGCACCGGCGACGCGGTCTTTCTGCTCAATCGGGACATCATCCCGCCCAGCACGGTGACTGATTTGCGGACGGATTAGCGACGGTTGACAAAAAACAGCCTTTCCGGTAGTCTCTGTTCTACGCAGATGGCAGATGGCGGTTTTGTCCGTCAAAGTATATCGTCCAAGCAGGAAATTGGTCGCTGTCGACAGGGAGGAAGAACTGTGATCAAAAAGGAAGAGCTTGAAGCGGCACTGATTCAACGCCTGCCCAATATCCAGGTGGCGATGATGAAAGCGGGACTTCGACAGATGATGACTTACATCCTGCCCCAGCGCGGCGCGATAACTGGTCTCGACATGCACTTTTACCTGGAGGTGGCCATTCTAGCGGCCGACAAGCCCACCAATTCGGCCATCGCCAGGCTCCTGGCCACCACGCGGGCCGACATCAAGTCCAAGCTCGAGGAGTTTCAACTTCACGACTTGGGTCAGGACTACACGGTCGACCGTCTGCTCGATGAGATCGAGGCGGCCTGCCGTCCGTCCCAGCCGAGTTTCACCGAGCATACCAAGGTCGGCAACAAACAGGCCCTGAACGCCAACCCAGCCTGACCGGCTCAACGCACTTCTCCCTGCGCGCAATGCATCGCGCACGCAGGGAGTTTTTTATTTTAGCCAAGAGTTTATCGACAACCAAAATTGCCCAGAGCGGAGAAGGGGAGAACTCTCGATACCTTGCGGTATGTACGCTTTTCAAGAAACGTAGATGGCGGAGGGTGCGAGATTCGAACTCGCGAATCCTTTCGGATTGCACGCTTTCCAAGCGTGTGCACTCGACCACTATGCGAACCCTCCGCCATTTTACGTTTCAAGCGTGCGCCTTCAACCACTCGGCCACCTCTCCGCCCTGGGCGGGATTGCGATTTGTATCTAAAAATTCTACGCTAACTTGAATTTTTAGACAAATCAGGAACCAGCGAGACCACCCCGATTATTAAGAGAAAGCTAGACCAATCGGATGTCCCATCCAACGCAGGGCTTACCCTAACAGAATAATAGATATTTGGAAAGACATATATAATGTTGTTGAGAAAGTGTGCATGATTTCAAGTTCGCATTTTGTTCGGTTTGTGATAGGCTTCAGTCGATATGCCCACCCCCGTTGAAGATATAAAAGCTCGTCTAGACCTGGTCGACTTCATCAGCGAGTCGGTGCCGCTGAAAGCGGCTGGTTCGAATTGGAAAGGGAAGTGCCCATTCCACAACGAGAAGACGCCGTCGTTCATGGGTTAGCGGGAACGCGGGTCGTGGCACTGTTTTGGGTGCGGTAAAGGCGGCGACATTTTTACCTTTGTTCAGGAACAGGAAGGTTTGGATTTTCCGGAGGCGTTGCGTTTGTTAGCTAAACGGGCCGGGGTCCAACTGCGGGACTACAACGCGGCCGAACACACCCAGCGAACAAAAGTCCATGACGTCCTGCGCTGGGTCAGCCGGTATTACCAGGAAGTACTGCGCAAAACGTCGGAGGCTGAGCCGGCCCGTAAATATTTAGCCCAGCGCCAGGTTAATGAGACGTCGATCGAAGATTTTAGTTTAGGATATGCGCCGGCCGGGTGGGACATTACCTGCCAAGCCCTGAAAAAGAAAGGCTTTACCGACGATGATATTTTTCAGGCCGGTCTGACCATCAAAAAAGACAAAGGCGCGGGGTATTATGACCGTTTTCGCAACCGGATAATGTTTCCGATCAACGATGTCCACGGCACGGTGGTCGGATTTAGCGGCCGGGTGCTCGAAGCGCTGATTGATCCGAACGGGCCGGTCCCGGCTAAGTATATCAACTCGCCGCAAACCATCGTCTACGACAAAAGTCGGGTGCTGTACGGACTGGACCAGGCCAAACAAGCGATCAAGCACGAAAATAGCGCGGTATTGGTCGAAGGGCAAATGGATTGTTTGATGTCGCACCAAGCCGGGGTGAAAAACGTGGTGGCTTCTTCGGGCACCGCTTTGACCGCTGACCAGGTCCAGCTGTTGAAACGGTTTTCTACTAATGTCGTGCTAGCTTTCGATCAGGACGCGGCCGGGGCCCAGGCGGCGCTCCGGGGTGTTGACCAGGCGTTGCTGGCCAAAATGGATGTCCGCCTCGTGCGCCTCAACCAAGGCAAAGACCCGGATGAACTGATTCGTCATGACTTGCCGGCCTGGCGCCAAGCGATTGCCGACGCCAAACCATTGATGGAATATTACCTCCAAGAGGCCACGGCCGGTCGGGATTTGACTAAGGTCGACGATAAAAAGGCGGCCGTCAAGTTTCTCCTGCCGATCATTAGTAAGCTCGG
>JBGPHQ010000004.1:0-16734 GCA_041484505.1 Patescibacteria group bacterium | reverse complement strand
ATCATCGCCCTGATGATCCCATTTGTCGTGCGCGGGGCGACCCCAAATTTACCGACCCTATGCAAGGCAGTTAACTGGCGGGCCTGCCCGAATGGTGATTATTACTGTTCGACCATCCGCGGCGACAGTTGTAAAAATCCGACTTACAGCGCGCCGCGGGCGATGGAGAACTGGTCACAGAAACAAAAAACCGCGACCCAAGTAAAGCCTGGCGTGACGGTCAAGAGCACGACCGCGGTGCGCTATGTCGCCAAGTATGTTATCAAGCGGGTTTGCACCGTCAAACGCGGGAAACGGACCTGCTCCTACCAGCGCGTGCGAATCTGGGTGGCGGTCAGGAAATAACTGTGCTGGTATTATCGATTCCACAACCCAGCCTCGACCGGTCCGGGTTTTTTGTGTATACTGTCTACCGTTATGTCTGATATCATTACCGTCACGAACCTGAAAAAGCAGTACGGCGATTTCACCGCCGTTGACAGCGTTTCGTTCGCGGTTCGTCACGGCGAAACGTTCGGTATTCTGGGCCCCAACGGCGCTGGCAAGACCACCACCATGGAAATGATGGAAGGGTTGAAAATGTTTACTTCCGGGCAGGTTATGCTTGACGGCCTGGACGTGGCCCAGCACACCCGCCAGGTTAAATCGATTATTGGCGTCCAGCTTCAGGCCTCATCGTTCTTCGACGGGCTGAGTTTAAAGGAGTTGGTGGAAACCTTTGGCGCGCTGTATGGACAGCAGGTGGACGCGATGGAACTGTTACGCGAGGTGCAACTGGATGAAAAATCCAAGAGCCGCGTTAAAGAACTGTCCGGCGGCCAAAAACAACGTTTGTCGATCGCGGTGGCGTTAGTCAATAAGCCCAAAGTTTTATTCCTCGACGAGCCGACCACCGGCCTGGACCCGCAAGCGCGACGAAACCTATGGGACTTGGTCGACCTGGTTAAAAAGCGCGGCGTCACAATCGTTTTAACCACACACTATATGGAAGAGGCGGAAGTGCTGTGCGACCGGATCGCAATTATGGATCACGCTAAGATTATTGCGCTTGATACGCCGCTCAATTTGCTGCAGCTAGCCGATACCGGCGCGACCATTGAGTTTCACCTAGACCGGCCGCTGGATGTCGATCGGTTAAAAACTCTGCCTGGGGTGGACGAGGCGAAAGCCGAAGACCATGTTATCCACCTGAAGAGTAAAATTCCAGCCACGACTTTACCGGCCTTGTTTACATTCGCCCAAACAACTGGGGTGACTATCAATAACCTACAGTTACACCAAGCCACACTGGAAGATGTTTTTTTAAAACTGACTGGCCGGATGTTGCGCGACTAATTATATGACCACCCGCAAACTCACCTGGGCTTCGATCAAGATGCTAGTGCGGAACAAACAGGCCTTGTTTTTCACCCTGGTTATGCCATTCATTTTTATCGGCATTTTCGGGCTGATTGGTTTCGATAAAACACCGACCATCGACCTCGGCGTCGTCACGGTTAAGCCAACCCCGTCCACCGCGCAGTTTATTGACTCGCTAGGTAAGATTGGGGTGTTGAAAATCCATCGCGGTTCAGAGACTGACGAAACCGCGGCGCTCAAGCAGGGTGATCGAGCGCTAGTTATGATCGTCCCTGACGCCCTGTTCCCGGATCCGACCGTCAAGTCCGCGCCACCCACCCAAACGGTCCGGCTACTTGAGAATGAAGCCGAGGCGCAATCAGCGGCCACGGCCCAAACCATCATCAGTCAGTTTTTCGATAAGACCAGCCTGCAACTAGTGAAAGCGCCGACTTTCTTCGACTTAAAAGTTGAGTCGGTCAACGCGCGGAAGGTTAAGTACATCGACTTCCTCCTGCCGGGCATCGTGGCCATGTCAATCATGCAAATGGCCGTCTTCTCCGTCGCGTTCGTCTTCACCGACTACAAAGAGAAGGGGATTCTGAAACGCCTGCTAGCCACGCCGATGAAACCATACCAATTCGTGACCGCCAATGTCATCACCCGCTTGCTGATGGCCCTGTTTCAGACGGCGGCCCTGCTCGGAGTCGGGGTGCTGGTCTTCCACTCGCATATCTACGGCGCCTGGTGGTTGATTTCTATCATTTCGGTTCTCGGTGGCCTGATGTTTCTCGGACTCGGATTTACTATTTCCGGGTTAGCTAAGACAGTTGACGCCGTGCCGGCCATCGCTAACCTGATCGTCTTTCCGATGCTGTTCCTGTCCGGTATTTTCTTTCCGACCTCGACCATGCCGGTGTGGCTACAGCACATCGTGCAATACTTGCCGCTGGCCCCCTTTGCCCACGCCATGCGCGAAGTGGTCGGGAATGGCGCGACCATTGGCGCGGTTGCGCACGATATTTACTGGATTCTCGGCTGGGCGGTGGTCTTAGTGATTCTAGCGGTGATTACCTTTGGGTTCGAGTAAAAACGACAGTAAGCCCTATCTGGACTACACCTTGACACGTTTCTGAGACTAAGATATGGTTGTTCTATACAACGCCCCTGCGGGGCTATTTAGGACTGAAATCTCATGGCAAATCGCTTATCTTACTTCCGCGAATCGCGTGAAGAGCTCAAAAAGGTGGCCTGGCCAGGCTGGCTGGAGACCCGCAATAACACCCTGCTGGTGATCGGGATTAGCATTTTCGTGGCCGCCTTTCTCGGCTTGGCTGACATCGGACTAAGCGCCTTGTTTCGTTTAATGACTAAGTAAATATATGGCTAAGCAGATTCTGCAACAAGGCCGCCGTTGGTACGTCTTACACACCTACTCCGGGTACGAGGAAAACGTGGCCCGTAACCTCCGCCAGCGGATCGAATCAATGGACATGGAAGATAAAATATTCAACGTCCTGATTCCGACCGAAAACCGGATTCGCATCAAGAACGGCAAGCGAAAAATTGTGACCGAGAAAATTTTCCCCGGCTACGTGTTGGTGGAAATGATCGTGACCGATGACTCATGGTACGTCGTCCGCAACACGCCGAACGTCACCGGTTTCGTTGGTTCCGGCACGACGCCGACGCCGATTGCCGAAGCCGAAGTGCGAGCCTTGCTGGAACGGATGGGCGTGGCCGAGCCGAAGTACAAGATCGACGTCGAAACCGGCTCGCCGGTGCGCATCACCGATGGGCCATTCAAGGAGTTCGAGGGTAAGGTGTCCGAAGTCGATGAAGGCCGCGGCAAGGTTAAAGTCTTAGTCTCGATGTTTGGACGGGAAACCCCGGTCGAGTTAGACTTCCTGCAGGTCAAGAAGTTATAATTAAATCTCTGTATGGCTAAGAAGATAAAGACAGTTATCAAACCCCTCTCCCATCCCTCTCCCCTGAGTACAGAGAAGAGGGCACAATACGGTTGGATACTACAATAATTATATGGCCAAGAAGGTAAAAACTATTATTAAGCTGCAAATCCCGGGCGGCAAGGCCACCCCGGCGCCGCCGGTGGGGACCGCCCTTGGTCCCCATGGACTTAATATCGGCGAGTTCGTTAAGAAGTTCAATGACGCCACCAAGGACCGGATGGGCGAAGTGACGCCGGTGGAAATGACTATTTTTGAAGATCGGACGTATACTTTTGTGCTAAAAACCGCGCCGGCTTCCGTCCTGCTCATGAAAGCCGCCAAGATCGAAAAGGGGAGCGCTGATCCGTTACGAGTGAAAGTCGGCCAGGTGACCAAGGCGCAGGTGCAGGAAATCGCCGAGAAAAAGATGCCCGATCTCAATGCTAAAGATATGGCCGGCGCCATGCGCATCATCGAAGGCACCGCCCGCAATATGGGCATTACGATCGAAGGTTAATTTTATCCACTAGCCACATCTCTATGGAGAATCTCGGTTATCTGATACCAATACTGTTCATTTCCGGCGCGGGAGTGGTGGTCTTAGTGGCTGTGGCCATCGTTCAGGATTTACGTCAGGAACGAAAATATGGGTACCGCCAAGCGTTTTTTACCGTTGTGTCATTGGTCATGATAGCCTTAGCGGTCGGATCAACCGCGTCATTGGTGACGACTGGCTTAAAAGCAAGCGTATTGAAGAAAGCGCAGAGCAACAATCAGTATCGCGGCACGCCCCCGGCCTTCTATTTGGAAAATCAAGCGCCGTCTGGCACCCCGGTCACATCAACCCTGACCTGCGCTACAGATTGCCAATTTTCGGCCGTTGACAAACAGAATTTCACTGACTGGAAAACGAACTACCAGTCTTGGAAAGACTCAATCGCGAACTCGACCCAAACACGCCGAGATTTGGCCGCGTCATTATCGTTGTTTATCATCAGCTTGCCATTGTACCTGTTATTTGCCCGCTGGATGAATCGTGGTTCGGCGGAAGAACAGAAAGAACATCAACGATTATCTCCGTTACGATCAGTCTATTTCTATGGTGTCGCTTTTGGCGGGTTAATTCTAGCGGTCGTGTCCGGGGCAATGTTGATCAACACTGGATTGAAAGTGGCCTTGAAAACCGAGACCTCAAATACTGGGGTTATCGCCGCTCCGACGAAATTTCCGGGCGCACTTTCCGATACCACCGGAGCTGATAGTGTCGTTGCTTGCGCTGACAAGTGTGGCTTCACCGCCGCTGACGTAGCCTTGGCCCAGCAATGGAAACAAGATTATCAGTCAACGATCAAGGTAGCCCCAAGTTCGACCACTCAAAACGATCTGGCTAATGAAATTCCGTTGGTGGCCGTTGGTATTCCGCTCTTCTGGTTCCACTTTGCTCGAATCCGAAAAGAAACGCAGGCACAAGGTGCTCCAGCAACTACATAATTAATTATTTTGTGGGACCGAGTATACCTCGGGTTTGGACCACGAAAGGAATATCGTATGTCTAGTAAACGTTATCGCGCCGCGAAACAGCTCGTCGATCCGAATAAAATTTATGCGCTCGATGAGGCGGTGGCTTTAGTCAAGCAAACGGCCACCACCAAGTTCGATGCGAGCGTTGAAGTTCATGTCAAACTTGGAGTTGATCCCAGCCAGGCCGATCAAATGGTGCGCAGTACGGCGCAGTTGCCGCACGGCACCGGCAAGAAATTGATCATCGCTGTGTTCGCCAAAGGCGAGGCCGCTAAAAAAGCCAAAGCGGCCGGAGCCGATCTGATTGGCGACGATGATCTAATCGCCGAGATCAAGAAAACCGGCCGGACCGATTTCGATATCGCCATCGCCTCGCCAGAGATGATGAAATCTTTAGCGCCGATCGCCAAAACTTTGGGCACGCGGGGGTTGATGCCGAATCCGAAAAACGAGACCATCACGCCGAATCCGGCGACGGCCGTGGCGGCCCTGCAAACAGGGAAAATCGCCTTCCGCTCCGACATGACCGGCAACGTCCATCAGCTCATCGGCAAAGTCTCTTTCCCGCCGGAACAATTGAAAGCCAATTTGGCGACCTTCCTAGAAGCTCTGAAGAAAGCCAAACCGAGCGAAACTAAGGGCACCTTTATGGCTTCGATTACCCTGACTTCAACCATGGGGCCGGGGATAAAAATCGCCCCCTAGCTGCAGGCAAAATCCCCATGTTGCCGGGGTATCGGACATGTGCTAAGGTGGCACCACCAAGAAGTCGGAGGGCACTTGGATGTGGCCCTTTGACAATAATCACCTAATAACCACCAGATGAGATTAAGGCCGTGAAAAAACGTGGGACGTTTATCGTTATTGAGGGCACCGATGGGGCAGGCAAGGCGACGCAGACCAAGCTTCTGGCCGCCGCCTTGCGTTGTCAGGAAAAAACGGTGCGGACCATTGCTTTTCCCCAGTACGGGAAGAATTCGGCAGCGCCGATCGAGGCGTATCTACGCGGCGAATACGGCACGCTGAAAGAGCTGGGGCCATACCGCGCGTCGATTTTCTACGCGATCGATCGCGTCACTGCGCGGACGCAGATCGCGGGCTGGCTGAAGAACGGTGATGTGGTGATCGCTGATCGTTACATTGCCTCGAACTTGGCCCACCAAGGCGCTAAGATCAACTCATGGGATGCGCGGAAGAAGTACTGGTTGTGGGATGAGGATTTCGAGTTCAACCTGCTCGGCATCCCGCGACCTGACGTGACCGTCGTCTTACATGTGCCGACAGAGATCAGTCGTCGGCTGGTTGCTCGGCGTTCGCGCGCGAGTGGTCGTCGGAAAGACATCCACGAGCGTGATCACCAGTATCAACAGCGCGTCGCTCGGGCCTACCAGGAGTTGGCTGGATTCGACCGACGCATGAGGATCGTCAACTGCGCGCCAGACGGACAGCTGCTCGGTATTCCCGAGGTCCACAAACTGGTTGTGTCGGCTGTTCAACGACGCCTGAGGTAAACTATGCCTACCTTCACCCCCGCGCAACGCGAACTGCTCAAGAAATTTGTGTCTCACCCGGACGGCGATGCCTACGCCGTCTTTCAGCAGGCCATGCCCGGCATGATCGGGGCGGCTTTTGCTCGGTACAGTCGGTCCCAGGACGGATTCCGCAGCATCTTGCTGAAGGAATTCATCGAAGACGGACAGCTCGATCACCAACACGCGGACGAGTTGATCACCCGTATCCTGATCGCTTTCGGCGACGATTCGGTCCAGGAACTGGAAAGCGCTTACGTCTCAGTTGAGGGCGTCTCGAATGTGCTCACCAAACTGATCGAAGACTGCCGACTACTGGCGTATATCGAAAAGTCTTCACGGTACGTCTGGTTCAACAAACTAAATTCGCGCGGTCAATACAACTACCTGCGTGAGCCGGCGATCATGGCGTCTCGGCATGCGGCTGACTATGAAGCGACCATGGATTTCGTGTTCACGACGTACGACGATCTGATTGAACCTTTGCAGGAGTACTTCCGCCGCCGCAAGTCGATGGACGAGGCCAGCTACGAAATTCGTAAGGGACGAAAAATTACCTTGGCTCAGTGTCAGGATGACGATGAGCGGCGGGACTTCGAGCGCACCTACAAGATGGACATTCGGACCAAGGCCTGCGATACGCTCCGCATTTTGCTACCGGCGTCCACGCAGACGAATGTGGGGATTCATGGCAATGGGCGGAATTTCGAACAGCTCCTGCGGAAGCTCTATTCCAGCGATCTCCCCGAGGCGCAGGAAATGGCGGTCAAGATCCGGACGGCACTCGATACGGTCATCCCGCGCTATGTTCAGCGGGCGGGTCGTAGCGAGTATCTGGTGCAGACCCGCCGCGCGATGCAAGCCCTGACGGACAAACTGCTGAAAGATGTCGCTCCTGGGCCGATCCAAACAGGCGTCAGACTGGTCGATCGGAATGCCAGGGAGGCTGGCCAATTGGCGGCGATGCTGTTCCCATTCGCGCGCCATTCGATGTGGCAATTGATCGACATCGTCAATCGAATGCTGCCTGATGGTCGGCGAACGATTCGGAAGACCTACATCGGTAGCCGTGAGACCCGCCGCGATCGTGTTGGTCGGGCCCTGGAATTTGGCTACCCCTGGGAAATCGAATTGGTCATCGACCTGGGCATCTACCGAGATCTCCACCGCCACCGGATGATGACGCAAGAGCGACAACTATACACGACCGATCTCGGATTCACCGACAAACTAGATGATCTCCGCGAGGCTGGCTTCGAGCCCCAGGTGCGGGCCTGCGCCGAGCGCGTCAACGCCCTATACGCTAAGATCAGGGCCGATCTCGGCGCCGAAACTGCCCAGTATGTGGTGTTGCTTGGGCATAACATTCGTTGCCGGTTCGGCTTCAACGATCGAGAGGCGCAACATTTGCTTGAATTGCGAACCGGTCCGCAGGGCCATCGGAGCTACCGCCTGGTCGGTCAGGAAATATACCGGCAAATGGTGGCGCGTGACGGTGACCGGATCAAGGACATGCTCCAATTCGTCGATCTCAACGACTATGACTGGCCGCGCGGCGATTCCGAAGCCGGCCAGCGCGCCAAGGAGGCTAAGCTCAATCCGTAACTTCAGCCTTGTCTCGTTTCGGGACAAGGCTTTTTTCTTTCCCCAAAATCTGGTAAGGTACGATTGATATGAAACAACTTGAAATAATCATTGGCCTCGAGGTTCATGTCCAGCTCAAGACCAAATCGAAGATGTTTTGTCGTTGCGATAATCGCGACAACCAAGAGCCAAACAGCGCGATTTGCCCGATATGCACCGGCCAGCCGGGGGCGTTACCGTTACCGAACGCCCAGGCTATCGACTGGGCCTTGCTGGCCAGCTTAGCGCTCGGTTGTAAAGTAAACCAGGAGTCAAAATTTGACCGCAAACACTATTTTTACCCCGATCTACCCAAAGGCTACCAGATTAGCCAGTACGACCAGCCATTCGGCCTAGCGGGTCAAATTACCGTGCCGATCAACGGCCAGCCAAAAAAGTTCCGTATTCACCGCCTTCACCTCGAGGAAGACGCGGGTAAATTAATCCACAGCGGTTCAACCACCTTGATTGACCTCAACCGGGCCGGGACGCCGCTGATGGAAATTGTTAGCGAACCTGATTTCCGTTCGCCGGCCGAAGCTAAGGCGTACATGCAGGAATTGCGATTGATTATGCGCTACCTGGCCATTTCCGATGCCGACATGGAAAAGGGGCACTTGCGTTGTGATGCCAATATCTCTCTTAGGCCGAAAGGCGATACGAAGCTTTACCCAAAAACGGAAATAAAGAATCTGAATTCATTTAAGGCAGTCGAGCGGGCTTTGGAATTTGAAATTGAACGTCAGAAAGGGTTGTGGGCAGATGACCAAGCTCCGACCACCCAGTCCACTCGTGGTTGGGACGAAAATTTGCAAAAAACTGTCGAGCAACGGACCAAAGAAGAAGCCGCCGACTACCGATACTTTCCCGATCCTGATTTGCCGCCAATTATTACCAGCGATGAGCATTTGTTAAAGCTGAAGGGAATGATTCCGGAATTGCCGGCCGCCCGGCGGGCACGGTTGGTTTCGGAATACGGTCTGAATATGGGTCAGGCTGAAGCTCTGGTTGAAGATAAAGAACTGAATGAATTTTTTGAAGAAGTTGTAGATGAATTCCAACAACTCGTTTTGAATGCCACTGCAGGTACTTCGAAGAAATATGAGGCCACAGAAAAGAATGCCGATGGTGTAATGATATCGAATTGGCTTCTTAATAAGATTTCTCAAGACCTACGAATTTCAAAAGGACTACCTAAGCCAATTGATGTGGCCGAAATCCTATATCTTTTTAAAGACAAAAGAATTAGTTCTCTCAATAGCGTCCAGACTTACAAGATTGTGCTCATGGACCGGCTGAGCGCCAAAGACGCCGTTGAAAAGCTGGGGGGAGAACAAGTCAGTGACACCGGCGAGTTAGATAAGATTGTGGCAGATGTGATTACACAAAACGAAAAAGTGGTGACTGATGTCAAAGCCGGTAAAGCCGCCGCCGCGCAGTTTCTCGTCGGCCAGGTGATGAAAGCGACCAAAGGTAAAGCCAACCCGCAGGTGGTTCAAGACCTCCTGAAGAAACAACTAGGCTTGTAAAAATTTCTTGACTAGCTGTTTTGCCTCAGTCGGCGAGGTCACCCAGTAAATACCCTGGTCTCGTTTCCACCAGGTCATTTGCCGGCGGACAAAGTCGTGGGTAACTTTTTTCATTTTGGCTTCGGCTTCGGCATGGGATAGCAGGCCCTCAATATGCTGAACAAGCACCCGGTATTCCAGCCCTAAAGCCTTTATACGCTTCCAGGCCACGCCGTGGCGATGGAGGGCAGTTGTTTCCCTGATCATGCCCCGGCGCAGGCGCTGGGCTGTTTGGCGGTCAATCCGCTGGAATAACTTAGGGCGGGGGACGGACAAACCGATTTTCAAAACGTGCATGGGCGGCAGTAGCGGTAAGAATCCGGTGGTTTTGACACTGGGAATTTCGATGGCGCGGATGATGCGGCGGCGGTTGAAGTGGTCAATGGTTTTCAACCGTTCGGGGTCGATCTTTTGTAGCCGCGCGATTAATCGCGCCGTGGTCAATTTTTCCAACCGCCGCCGCAACACGGGATTTGGTGCAACAGGGGAGAAGGCGTTAGGTATTGTTAGCGCGTCAATGTAGAATGGCGAACCACCGACCAAAAAAATTGGCCTTGATGGTAGTGTTTTTTGGATAATCTTTGTAGCTTCTCGAACATACTGTGCGACAGAATACTGCGAACGTGGTGAAGCAACGTTCAATAAAAAATGTGGCACCCCCTTCATTTCCTTTTTGGTAATTTTGCCTGTGCCAATATCCATCCCGCGATAGACCTGCCGCGAATCGGCGGACACGACAACGCCGTGAAATTTCTTGGCCAACTGAACACCCAGCCGTGATTTACCACTGGCGGTTGGGCCGAGGATAACAATGATGGAACGCATAGGGTGTAGTATACCAAGACTTGACAGATATCGCTGGCGAGTGGTACAAGAAGGCGAACGACAGCACCTTTTTTACTCCCGATCCTGGAGGGTATCGTGAATCCTATTTGGCGTCTGGTGTCGAACAGCTGGCACCTCATTTTCGACGGCGATGATACGCTGTGGGACTGCTCCCCGGTGTATCAAGCGCTTGATCAGCAATGCCTGGACATTATTCAGGCGTCATGGCCGGCGGGGACAAAAGTCGATCGAGAGGTTCTGAAGACCGCTCGGCACGACTGCCAAGTTGCCCTGCACGATCGTCGCGGCCACAGCCTTGACCTGTACCCCAACGCTTGGGTCCAAGCGTATCGGTGGTATGCCGCTCGCCATCATGTCATTTCTCGCCGGGACATCGAACACGCTCTTCTTGTGACCGCCTCGCGTTTTCAAACAGCCCAGTATCCTCTCTTTGACGAGGTGGTAGAGACGCTTGAAGAGTTGGTGGACGACGGCCACGAACTGGACATGCTGACGCTAGGCGACGACGATTTGCAACGTAAGAAAGTTCGTGACAACGGTCTATCGCGGTTCTTCCCGCCCGAACGGATCCATGTCATTCAGGACACCAAAGGTCCGATCATGCGGCTGATCAGTCAGCATGGTCCGGTCGGTCATGTGGTCATGGTCGGTGACTCGATGAAGGGCGACATTATTCCAGCCCTCAACCTGGGGTTGTCGGCGATCTGGGTGAAAAACAATCACCCCACCTGGATGCCGGCCAAGAAGTCGCCGCCTGCCGGTCAGATGATCACCATCAGTCATCTGCGTGACGTGCCGCTAGCCCTAACCGTGCTCCATCCCCGACCGTAGCCTAGATGCTACGGTCGTTTTTTAGAGGGTCAGTGAACGGGTCACGACTTTTTTCTGGAGCGAGGTGATCCAGGCCGTGGTGGTGACCGTCTTGACTTCTTTTTTGCCGCGAACGCGAATAACTAGTTTTTTGAGTGATTTTTCTTTGTCACCCACGACGATCATATAGGGCGCTTTCTGTTTTTCAGCTCGTCGAATTTTATAACCAACGGTTTCATCACTGTCATCAAGGTGAACGCGCCGTCCGGCGGCGGTTAATAGTTTCCATAATTTCTGGCCGGTGGGATTGTGTTTCTTGGCGACGGTCAGGATCTCGATTTGAACGGGTGAGAGCCAGAGCGGAAAAGCGCCGGCGAAGTGTTCAATCAACAGCCCGATAAAACGCTCCAATGAACCATAGATCACCCGATGAACAACAACAGGGGTTTTCTTCGAACCATCGGGAGCCGTGTATTCAAGTTTGAACTGGCGCGGTTGCTGGAAATCAAGTTGGATGGTGCCCATTTGCCATTCACGGCCTAAAGCGTCTTTCATCAGGATATCAATTTTTGGTCCATAGAAAGCGCCATCACCCTCGAGCACTTCGTATTTTCCGGCGCCAACATTCTTATTCAGAATACTACATAAAGATTTCTCCGCCTTGTCCCAGGTGGCGACGTCGCCGACAAACTTTTCTGGTCGTGTTCCTAGGCGATACCGATATGGGAGGTTGAAAATCCCGTAGAACCGTTTGGCGATATCCATGATCCGTCCATATTCGTTCTCAATTTGATCTTCAGTAATGAAGTTGTGGGAATCATCCTGGCGGAATGATCGGAGGCGAAGTAAACCGTTCAGTGTGCCCGAAGCTTCATAACGGTGGAGGGTGTCGGTGTCTGACAATCGCAATGGCAAATCACGGTAACTCCGGCCACTAGCGCCAAAAACAATCATGGCGTTCGGACAATTCATGGCTTTGACACCGTACACGTCATGTTCGCCCATGTTGGCTATGAACATGTTCTCTTGATAATGCTCCCAGTGACCGGATGTTTCCCAGAGCTCTTTCTTATTAATCAACGGACTGGAAATTTCCTGATACCCCCGAGATTCATGTTCTTCACGCCAAAAGCGAATCAGTTCGTTATAGAGCTGAACACCGCGGGGTAACCAATATGGCATGCCCGGGGCAGTGTGGTGAAACATGAACAGTCCTAGTTGTGGGCCGAGGATTTTATGGTCTCGTTTTTCCGCCTCGGCTTGGCGTGCGATCTCGGCGTCTAACTCTGCTTTGGTGGAAAAGGCCAAGCCGTAAATCCGTTGCAACATTGGTTTGGTGCTATCACCACGCCAGTAAGCGCCAGCGATATGGCTGAGCTTGAACGCATCAGGGTTGATGTCGCCGGTGGTAGCGACGTGGCCGCCGCGACAGAGGTCGATGAACTGGCCGACGCGATAGTAGGTGACTTGTTCATTTTTCGCCTCCAGCTCGGCCACCATTTCCTGCTTGAATGGTTGCCGGTCGATAAAGTTTTTGACGGCCGGATCGCCCCCCGAGATTTTTTCCATGGTCAGCCGCTGCTTGATTAAGTGTTTGATGCGTTTTTCCAATGGTTTGAGGTCGGCTTCCGTCAATGGTCGTCCCGGATCGAGGTCGTAGTAAAAACCATTGGCAATGCTGGGGCCGATGGCGAACTTGGCGTGCGCAAATTGATCCTGAACCGCATGCGCCAAAAGGTGCGCTAAGGTGTGGCGGATCTGATCAATTGAGTTGGTGGCGGGTTTTGACATATGGCAGGGTAGCGGGTATCAGAGTTGGCTATTTTGACATGCGCCGGGAATAAATTCAAGCCTCAGGCGGCGGCCGGTTTGAGGGTGATCGTGATTCGCGTTGGCTGGTCCGGGCTGGTCGTCCGCCACCAGGGCGAAAGTTTTACGGACACGGTTTTAACCGCGGCCGAACCGAGCAGTTTAGTTTTGATATCGGCGGCGGTCAGGCCGGTCAGCGTCGTGGGGGAGAGGAGACTGCTGGTGGCCGGCAGGCTGGCGGTGGCTTGGCCCGTGACCTCGAGCACGATCTGATCGCTGGTCGGACGGTCTTGAATGGCGATGGTCGGCGGTTCAACCTGGGTGATGACCTGATCGGCGTCGAGTGACTGTTGTAATTCCGGCTGGAGAAGTTGGTCGAGTTGATGGGTGTCGTAAGTCACCGTCGTAATTTTCATTTTGACGGTGACCAGATAAGTGGCGCTGGCGATGGCCGGTTTGGGGTCGGAGACGACGGAGACCGGCGTGAGGACAATGAACGTGCCGGGTGAGCTGGGACCAGCGGCTGATCGTAATTGTTTTTCCGCCTGGTCGCTCGCGGTCGTTAACTGATCGAGCGATAGCGTCGTGCCCCCCGCGGCTAGGCCGCCAGTCAAAGTGGCGTCGGTTTGGCCGTAAATTTTATCCTGCAGTCCGGGCCACAAGGCCACAATCACAAACCGGCCAGGCGGGAGATTGCCGGATTCGCCTAGCGGGTCAGCCACCACCCGGGCCGTGACTTGTCCGCCGGCTGGCACGTCGACCCGGGCGGCGGTGCGGACGATTACGCCGCCGTCGGATTTGAGACGTGTTCCGCTGGCCAGCGGCTGAACCTTAGCGGTAGTGTTGATTATAGTTATATCGCCCGCGGCGTGGGCTGGCACCGGGTCACCCTGTCCCTGGGGCGTGACGGTGATGGTAGCCGATTTTTCGATGTCGGTGATAGTCCCGCTGAGATTGGTCGGACCGGAGGTCGCGGTAGTTTGAACGGTGACCGGCAAAACAGCCGTGATCTTCTTGAGCAGTGGAGTCACCGTGATGACGGTCGAGGACCAGCCGGCGTACCCGACGCCAGCAATTACCGCCACGGCCAGTAGTCCGAATAGCAAACTAACCGGGCGGTAAATGCGTTGGACCTGGGCGCGGCGAAGGTCAGTCATCCCGTTAGGTGTTAATGAATAATATTTCACTGGTTACGCGAATTATCGTTTGTTTGTCACCTACGACTGACGCGACGGACAGGCTTATTTGTCTAACCACCAGTATAATACCTAATCGTGCCTGTTTATTGAGCATCGCTAATGTAACTTCCAAAGTGAACCTCTAACGGGATCATGGCGCTTCTACGATACAATCGCCGAGCAGTTCCTGCAAGTTGGCGCGAAGCGCGCTCGAGAGCGCGACGCGATGTTCGGTCGGCATTATTTTTTCCTGCTGACCGCGCGTAACTAAAAGCTCGACCGGTAGGTCGCCCGCCGCGCCGTTCAACAATGTCTTGAGCGCGGTAAATGTTTGGGGCGACGATGTTTCGAGCGGCACTTTAATCAACAGGCGCGGCGGCCGGACGTCCTGGGCGCGCAGTTCTAGCAGATCCCAAACCTGGTCGACCAAGATTTTAAATTCGCCGTCGCGCGATGAACTTTTGCCGGCGACTACCAATAACCGGCCGTCAACCCAGAACGGCTGGGTCTGGCGGAAAATTGAAGGGAAGATTACGGCTTCGACCGTGCCGGTCTGGTCTTCCAGCTTGACGAAGGCCATACTCTCATTAGTCCGCGTGCTGATTCGTTTGACATTAGTGACCAAGCCGCCGATTTTCAGCGCGCCGCGGCCGGCTTCGCGGACTTCCAGGATAGATTTAGTGTGCCGCTGCAGGAAATCGCGATGTTCGGTCAGCGGGTGATCGCTCAAGTACAACCCAAGCAACTCTTTTTCCCACTGACCGCGCTGGCTCTTGGAGGTGACGGTTGACTGTTTTAGTTTAAGGGCCGGGGCATGGCGAACCGGCAGGGCGGCGAATAAACTGGATTGACGTTTGCTTGCTTCATCATCGGCGCCCTTGGCGTATTTCAGCAGATCTTCGACGTTGTCCAGCAAAGTCTGCCGTTCACCGAACACGTCCAGGGCGCCGACTTTAATCAAACTTTCTAAGGATTTTTTATTTAAATCTTTGTGCTGAACGCGGCGCAGGAAGTCATCCAAACTGGCAAACGGGCCAGCGGCTTGGCGCTCCGCCATAATGGCGCCCACCAAATGGTCGCCGACGTTCTTAACGGCGTTCAATCCAAAACGGATGCACGTTTGTTTTCCGTCCTGGTCATTTCCGGCGGCGCCGGCTCCGCCGGATACCACGGTAAACGAAGCGGCGCTTTCATTCAGGTCCGGCGGTAAGACTTGCAGGCCCATCCGCCGGGCGTCGTCTATTTCGATGGCGATGCGGTCGGTGTTGTGCTGGTCGGAAGTTAAGAGGGCGGCCATGAACTCGGCCGGGAAATTAGCTTTACAGTAAGCCGTTTGGTAAGCAATCACCGCGTAACAAGCGGCATGGGAACGGTTGAAGCCGTAACCGGCAAACGGCTCAATGAAGTCGAATATTTTTTTGGCCACCTCGGCGCGGGTGCCGTTGGCCGTGGCTTTGGTGACGAACTTCTCCCGTTGTTCTTTTAACAATTTGGCAATTTTTTTGCCGACTGCTTTACGGAGAATGTCCGCTTCACCGAGCGTGAAACCGGCAATGTCCCGGGCGATCTGGAGCACTTGTTCCTGGTAGACGGCGACGCCGTAAGTTTTGGCTAAAATCGGTTCCAAGCGTGGATCAAGATAGGTCGGTTTTAATTTACCGTGTTTTCCGTCAATGAACTGCGGAATTAATTCCATCGGCCCCGGCCGATAGAGGGCGACCATGGCGATAATGTCTTCCAGCTCGGTTGGCTTGAGTTCGCGTAAATAGCGCCGCATGCCGCCGGATTCAAGCTGAAACACCCCGGTTGTTTCGCCGCGCTGGAGCAGTTTGAAGGTTGCCCGGTCGTCGAGGGGCATGGTGTCAAGGTCAAGATCAAGGCCACGCGTCTGTTTTACCAGGCGGATACAAGCTTCGAGCGTGGTCAGGTTGGACAGCCCAAGGAAATCCATTTTCAACAGGCCGAGATCCTCGATCGGATGAAGTGAATACTGAGTGATGACTGAATTGTCATCCGGCCCGGCGTATTGGAGCGGGACGTATCGATCAAGCGGTTCCTTGGTGATGACTACCCCGCAGGCGTGGCGCGAGGCATGACGGGCGACGCCCTCCAATTTTTTAGCGCTATCGAGCAGTCGTTTCGCTTCGGCGTCATTGTCATATATTTCTTTCAGCTCCGGCACAGTGCTGATGGCTTTATCGAGCGACGCGAACATCGGGATTAACTTGGCGACGCGGTCGCAGTAGCTATAAGGCAGTCCCAAGACGCGGCCGACATCGCGAATGGCCGCCCGAGCGGCCATCGTGCCGAAAGTAATAATTTGGGAGACATGATCCTGACCGTATTTTTTTTCCACGTACCGCAGAACTTCATCGCGGCGGACATCGGCGAAATCCATGTCGATATCGGGCATGGCGATCCGTTCCGGATTGAGGAAACGTTCGAACAGCAGGTCGTACTTCAGCGGGTCGACATTGGTGATATTCAGTAGATAGGAGACGATCGATCCGGCCGCCGAACCGCGCCCGGGACCGACGACGATACCTTGCCCCTTGGCCCAGTT
>JBGPHQ010000003.1:0-17032 GCA_041484505.1 Patescibacteria group bacterium | reverse complement strand
TGCGGTTAGTCCCGACCGGGCCGGTAAAGACAATGGCTTGAATATTTTCAGCCAGCCCTAAATAACCGGCCAAAGTGCGGCGGACATGGTAGATAAAAACCCCGAGCGCTAAGGTCGCTTTTTTCCGGGTGATAGTTGTCCAACGATGGCTGGGCCAGCCAGGCACATGGTGTCTAGCCGCGCCCAGCAAATCGCGCATATCGCGCAGACCGCTCAGTCCGATCAAACCGGCGTGTTCTTCCAGCAAATGTTCAACCCGCCGCGCTGACCAACCGAGTTTGGCTTGAATGTACAGCGGGATGGCCGGATCAATGTCGCCCGACCGGGTCGACATCACTAAACCCTCGAGCGGCGTGAAGCCCATGGTCGTGTCAACTGGCCGGCCGTGACGCCAGAGGGTCATACTGGCGCCCGAGCCGAGGTGGACGGTCACGGCTGAGAGTTTTTGCGGGGTGATGCGTAACTTAAGAGCCGCTTGGTGGAACGCCCACGAATGCGCCAGTCCGTGGAAACCGTATTTTTCAATGTGTAGCCGCTTAGTCAGGCTTGGTGGCAAGGCATACGTTCGTACTTTCGCCGGTAAGGCACGATAGATGGCCGTATCAAACACGCCCCACTCAACCGCTGCCGGCCAGGTTTTTTTCGTGAAGTCCACACCCATCAAATTGACCGGCTGATGGAGCGGCGCCAGGGCAATCAATGAATGAAGATACTTAATCACCGCTAGCGTCAGCTTAGTTGGTTTGGATAATTTTTGGCCGCCATGAACAATGCGGTGGGCCACCACGTCAGGCACAACGTTAAGATTAATCAGAATTTTTCGGAGCGCGTTAAAAGCCGCGCGCGGACCGGAAATACTGGTAGTCCGATACGTCTGATGCCGACCAGCGATTAAACTAATTTTGCCCTGCTGACCGAAATGATCTATATCGCCATGCATCATGATTTTTTGTCCGCGCGCAACGGCGAACTTAACCGAAGCGGAGCCGGCGTTGAGGACTAATGTCGTCCGGGGCATGTTATGAGAGAATGTCGGCGATCATCCCGGTTGTCACGCCGCAGGCGTTGCCTTCATCAGTATCAAGATGAAGCCGGCCGGTGAAATCGGGATGAACGCGAATCAGAACGTTATCTAATTGGGCGCCGCGTTGCCCGTTGATGTGTACCGAGACGGTTTGGCGGTCATGTAGACCGGCCACGGCGGCTTCGGCCGGGCCGAGATGGATGTGACGGCGCGGCACAATCGCGGCGGCGCGAACGATTTCACTCTTAGGGCCGACGATGGTTATTTCTGCCGCCTGTTCGAGCGAGCCGGAATCACAGACTGGCGCCGCCACGCCCAGCGCCCGCGCGTCGGTCATGGCTAACTCGACCTGCGTCTCAGACCGGAACGGCCCGACCACACCTACATTCTTTAATTCACCTTTAGGCCCGCGGAGAATCACCCGCTCAGCGGCGACAAATTGACCGGGTTGTGAGATCGGCCGGCTAACGGTCATCTCCGGTGTACCAAAAAGAGTAGCCCAATCTGGTTTAGTCAGGTGGACATGACGGGCGGAGATTTCGATGGGAATGGAGGGCATTTTGTGCCGTTATCGTTTAAAATCTTTCTAAAGTATACAGCCTTTCATCAGGGTTGACAAAAATCACACAAACTGATATGGAGATTGTAGCATTTTTGTGACATAGCAAGACTTTCGACCGCTAGTTGACAACTTAACTGTGTCTGATATCATGGCATCGATATCGATCGCACTCGTAGCAAAAAAACACACCGTGACACCGGGAAGCGTCATCAACAAAGGAGGAAAGACATGGAGCTGGTGGAGAACGGAAGACCCATACCGGGCACGTCCGACGTGCCCCTGGAACCGCCCCAAAAGAATCTGTTTGTTTATCGAGCAGACGATGGCTCGGGGTGTGGGCAATTCCGGGTTCTGATTTGGGACTCAGAGGAGTGCAATACCGGAAGGAATTTCAGTCTGGGGCGCTACGATCATGATATCGCCCGAGTGCTCGCCGCCGTCGAAGGGGATCCGGACCTAGCCGATCTACTGGAGCGACACCAGCTCACCAGGCCAGACTTGAAGGCGCTCGTCGAGCGCGTGCTTTGTCACCAGGTCCGTGAAGAGACCAGGCACTATGGGATTGGGCACCACTAGCACACGAAGACGTACAACAAAACGGGTCAATCCTAATGGATCGGCCCGTTCTTTTTTCTAAACCATTTTTTCCAATAACGCGGAAATATATTCAAACGCCTTTTTTTGTTCGATCTTCGGCGGCACCCCAATAATCGCCACTTCTTTCAACTGCCCTATTTTTTGCAATAACCGTAACTGCGTCAACGCATCAAAATCGTGCATCGAGACGCGCGGGGCGCGGGCAAAATTGTTTAGGCCACGAAATATCTGGACATCATCAATGCCAACTACCGTGTCGATTACGATCAGGCGCTCCGGCACGTCCCATTCTTCGTTCGGGTCTTTGATTTCGAATGTGGCCTGCGGGAATTTTTTACGAAGCCGTGGAACCAGTCGGAGCGGTAGAGCATCCATTGGTAAATCGGGATTGCCGAAGACGTAGACTACCACCCCCACACCAATCAGCATTGACATTTTTTCCTAATAAGCGCGGATATGTTTCGTAAAATTTCGTCTTATTCTATAACAGAGTTTTACTGATTGATGTGGGGGTCACAGTGTTTCGTTAGCGAACCGGATGTGGTCGAGCGTGCGGCGTTTTAGTTCGGCGGCCTGGGCGCGAGTAATGACTTCGCACGGCACGCCCCAATGCATGGTAATAATTTGTCCCGACTGGAGCGACTCGATATCTATTTCGGCGCCTAAACTGCGAACAATTTTTTTGTCGATCGCCGCCCCGAGTGCTAATTTACCATCGCGTAGAACGAGCGGCTGGGTATGAACGTTAATATGTGGCCCATCAACGGCTAAAACATTACCCCAACTAATTCGGCAGGAGTCCATGCTCTCCAGCGTATGTTCTTTGTCCAGGTGGCCGGTTCGTTTCCAAACCTCGAGCACGTGGAACGAATGGTGCGGCACGGCCCCACGGACAATCTTGTCACCCAGCACGTCGACCGCCCCCCAGCCCAGCCGTTTTTTAAGTTGCTGTTCGTCGCGCAGGTGGTTGAAAAAGGTCCGCACTTTAACGACGTCCAGCAAGTTATTCCCCACCCAATACGCTTCGACCACGCGGTCGTCAAACGTGTCGCGGATGTTGTTCGCATCGGCGATCAGCCGCAGATACGGGTACATTGTTTTGAACCCGCGCAAGATAATTACTAAACCGGGATCGGCGATCTCTGCCTCAAGGTAGGAAAAAAGTTGCCGATTCGCGTCCGGTCCGCAATAGTGCAAGCGGTTGGGGCCGAAGGCGTACCGGCTACAACGAAGTAGTCCGTCGGTAGTCATCAATAATTATGGGTAGTCGGTTGTTTAGCCGATGTGAGTTTCTGCCATGTCACCACCGGAACTGTTTGTCTGGCAAAACGGATGATGAAGCCAGCGCCAAGCGTGACGAGCGAGGCGTTCAAAAATTGGACCAGCGGAAAAGCGTGGGTAATGAAAATCGCGGACAGAATGTTGGTGACCAGCGTGGCCGGGACAAGTAAAACCGCGACATAAGTAGCGGGCGCTCGTTTCAAAGCGGCGTACCAAGTTAAGACGTATCCAACCAGGAGCGCGCTGGAAAGCAGGGTCCAACTCCATTGAACAGCGGTCAGATGCGCCGCCGCTCCAGCGCCACCACGCCAAGCCACAAAGGCCGCCAAAATAATCGATCCGAAAACCATCCGGGCCGCGGAAACGGTCAGGCTAGAAATATCTTTAAGGGCGACCTTAGCGATAACATTCTCGACGGCCCAGAGAATAGTCGCGCCGAGAATCATTAATTCACCGGCGTTAAATTTAAAACCCTTAAAACCGCCGACAAAAATATTGGCGACGGCCACTAAGCCGATACCGAACCACTGCCACTTGGTCAGACGTTCTTTGAGAATCGGCATGGCTAGAAGCAACACCCACAGGAACAATGTTTTATGAATCAGCGCGCCGTTAAGCGCCGAGGTGTGGCTGAGGCCGGTGAAAAATAAGGCAAACGGAATCGAACCACCAATTACCCCGATCGCTAACAATTTCAACCACTGCGTTGTCGTTAACTTTCGTAGTTCATGCCACTTTCGGAACGAAAGGACCAGGCCGACTAGAAAAAGAGCTACGACCGCGTTCTTCAGGGTCGTAAACACGATCGGATCTTTGACGACCGTGACGCTTATTTTGGCGATGAAATTACTGACGCCGGAGATGAGAGCCGTGCCGAGCGCGAGACCGGTGGCGGTGGCCAGCGTTGATTGTTTCATGGGCGATGGTTAACGGGATAATAGGGAAATAATACAGTATTAACGGTGGATTGACCACTTGGGAGGAACAAAATGTTATAAAAGGCTAGACAGAAAGGTAAATTCGTGATAAAATGCTTTAGTCGAAGCCCTGAACAGGGCCGCCACCTAAGTTTGTTTTGTCTGGCCATGGCCCGTCTACACCGTGAACCGAATAATGATATCGGACCGTACTCCTACCGGGATTTTTTCCGATTTTTATGGGTCCGGATCGGCCCACACCGCGGGCGTTTCTGGCTGGCCACATTTTTTCGGTTAACCGGCGATACGGCCTACCTCTATCCAGCTTACGCCGTCGCTTCGTTGGTGACAATTTTAGGCTCCCCGCACACAAACAAAACCGTTCACCAGATTATCATTATCGGCATCTGGTGGGGATTATCCACCATCTGGCGGTTGATCTCGCAGATGGTATCAAAGACAGTGGGATTCCGCCTAGCTGAACAAACAGGGGTGGAAACACAACTCCTGACTATTCAGCACATGATGGAACTCGACATCAGTTGGCACGAACGGGAAAACGCGGGAAATAAAATAAAGCGGATTGATCGGGGGACCATGGCTATTAACCGCGTCATTCGGCTCTGGTACGGCACCGCGATTGAAATTCTGGTGAACGTGGTCGGGGCCACAATAATTATTAGCCGCACCACCATTGGCCTAGCCTCCAGTCTGCTAGTATTTATGGCGGTGTTCTTGATTATCTCCACCATCCTGATGCGTCGCGCCTCAGTTATGGAGACGATGGTCGATCAACAAGAAGAAAATATCCAGGGGCTATCATTCGAAGCCGTTAATAACCTGCGCACGGTCAAAGCCCTCGGTCTAACCTCATCATTGTCGGCCCGACTCCGTCAGGACATTGCCAGTCTGCTCCAAAGCATTAACCGGCGGATTTTTCTGTTTCAGGAACGGAGCAATGTG
Organism: Patescibacteria group bacterium; assembly: GCA_041484505.1. Classification (GTDB taxonomy): domain Bacteria; phylum Patescibacteriota; class Patescibacteriia; order SBBC01; family CAIJZX01; genus CAIJZX01. The sequence continues at coordinate 11,688 of JBGPHQ010000003.1, read as the reverse complement.
CTGAATGCTTGGGGCCAGATCTTTCGTTTCACCAGCATGTTTTTCATTATTTTCGGAATTCTTCATCACCGCTATGAACTTGGGTTTCTAATTCTCTTCCAATCTTACTTTAACCGGCTGTGGGAATCAGTGGGGGAGTTATCAGAGTTAGCGCCAGACGTCGTGACGGCTAAATTCGCGGTCGGGCGGCTGGAACATATTCTGCGCGAACCGGTGCGGATCGAAATTACCGCGGGTAAACGCGAGTTCCCGTCGGATTGGCGAGAATTACGCGTCGCCGACCTGTCCTTTGGCTACGGTCGGGCCGACGTTTTACAGCATCTGTCATTTACCGTCCGCCGCGGCGAACGGATCGGCATCATCGGACTTTCCGGCGCGGGCAAAACCACGCTGTTCAAGTTGTTCATGAAAGAACACGAAGGCTACCGCGGCTCAATTTCGTTTGATCAGGCGCCGCTGATCGAGATCGAAAAACAAAGCTATGTCCGCCATGTCGCGTCGGTACTGCAGGACACCGAAGTGTTCAACTTTACCTTGCGGGAAAATATCCGGATTGCCAACCCGGTCGGCACCGATGCGATGTTAACCCAAGCGCTCGACACCGCCCACGTCACAGGTTTTTTGCCCAAACTCCCGCAGGGCATAGACACCATCATCGGCGAGAAAGGATTCCGGCTATCCGGCGGCGAAAAACAGCGCCTCGGCATCGCCCGGGCGGTGTTCAAACAGCCGCAATTACTCCTACTCGACGAAGCGACCTCACATCTCGATGTCGAATCGGAGCGGGACATCCAAGACTCGCTCCACCGTTTTTTCCAATCGGTCACGGCCATCGTCATCGCCCACCGCCTGACCACCATTAAGGAAATGGATCGCATTTTAGTGATTGAGGGCGGGCGGCTGATCGAAATGGGTAGTTTTAAGGAACTCTACGCTCGCCGCGGACGTTTCCACGAGTTGTGGGAACAACAGCGATTGTAGTCGATCATGAGTTTCTAATATAGCCATCCCGCCGTTGAAGCCCGGTGTTTTTTATGTTATCCTTGACGCATGGCTAAAGTAAAAAAGACGGTGACCAACGACGAATATTTCGACCAACTCGCGACCGCCACCGGCGACCAGCGCGAACGGACTTGGGCTAGCGACTACGAGGGCCAGCTGGCGGTCGATGTCTACCAGACCAAGACCGCGATCGTTATCCGCGCGGCCATTGCCGGTGTTCAGGCCGAAGACATCGATATCAGCGTCAACAACGACATGGTCACGATCAAAGGCCTGCGCCACGTCGATGACAGCGTCGACACCGCCGACTATCTCTACCAGGAATGCTATTGGGGCGGGTTTTCGCGGACCATCATCTTGCCGGTCGAAGTTAAGGCCGACAAGGTCGCGGCCAGCCTGAAGAACGGCATCCTGCGCGTCACCCTGCCCAAACTTGAACGGGCGCCGGCCCCGGCGATCAAGGTGGTCGACCAGGACGACGAAGAATAATTACCGCCCCATGATTATTACGGTCGTCGCCGTCCATCCGACAGTCACCATCGTCCGCACCGCGGGCGGCCAGACCGAACTTCCGACCGCCTGGTTTCCCGCGACCCCCTCAGCCGGCCAGGAGTGGCAGGTTGGACTCAAACACCAGCCGACCGACGGCGAAAAACTCGATCAGCTCAATGCCTACCTCGTCCGCGACTAAGTCAGCCCGTAAAATCCACCGCTGGTGGCTGTATGGCGGGGCAATTTTTGGCGCCTTGATATTACTGTCCGGCAGCGTAGCCACCGCGGCTTATAACAGCGCCGGAACAAGAATTGTGCGCGGGGTGACGGTGGCCGGCCAGCCGGTCGGCGGATTAGATTCACTGACCGCCATTCACCGCCTGGAAAAAAAGTGGGCGGATTTCCAATCCCAAGCCTTCCAATTTCAGGCGGCGGGTCGAACTATGACGATACTGGTCACCGCTGACACGGCGTCCGAGACGGAGGTCACGCTCGGCGCGGTTGATTTCGATCCGACCGTCTCGGTCAACGCGGCGCTGTCTTTCGGCCGGCGCGGATCGCTCTGGCAACGCGTTCGTGAACGAACCAGCGGCTTCGTCGGTCGACCGCATGAACTCGGCGTGGTTAATGTCGATGGCGCGTCGCTCGGGCAATTACTAGAGAGCAAGTTCGGCGACCTAGCCAAAGCGGCCAAAAACGCGGCGTTAAAGTTCGGGGCCGGCGATACGCCGGAAATTGTGCCAAGCGTCGCCAGCCAGACTTTCGACTACTCAAAAGCCGTGCGTGAAGCCACAATTCAGGCCCGCCGACTCGATGCTCAGCCAGTAACATTAAACACCATCACCGCGACCCCGGCGATTGCGGTTACTCCCGCGCTGACTAAACTTGTTTCAGCCGGGGTTAATAGCGTGCTCGATCGCGCGCCACTCACCTTGTTGCAGAGCGATAAAAAGTGGACCATCAACCGTGACCAGTTTAAAACCATGCTCGGTTTTTACGGGACCTCAAAAACCCCCCGGCTGGGATTCGACCTAGCCGCGACCGCGGATTACTTAAACACCATTGCCACCGACGTCAATATTAAGGGGCAGAACGCCAAGTTCTTGATGGTCGACGGTCGGGTCCAGGAATTTCAACCCAGCGCCGTCGGCATCACGCTCGATATTCCCGCCACCATCGCCGCGATGCAAAGTGAACTGGTTGATAAAGAACAATCCAGCGCGGCGCTAATCGTGACTGAAGAAAAACCGCTGACGGACACCGTGGCCACCAATCAGCTCGGCATCACCGAACTCGTGGGCACAGCCACCACTAGCTTTAAGGGCAGTCCGACCAACCGACGGTTTAACATCGGCTACGGCGCGAAGTTGCTGAATGGTTTGTTGATCCAGCCCGGCCAGGAATTTTCACTCGTTAAAGCGCTCGGGAAAATCGACGGCGCGCACGGTTGGAAATCGGAGCTGGTCATCAAGGGACCGAAAATCACGCCCGAGTTCGGCGGCGGTTTATGCCAGGTCGGAACCACCATGTTTCGGGTGGTGTTGAACACTGGCCTGCCGATCATAGAGCGGCGCAACCATTCCCTGCGCATCAGTTACTATGAGCCGCCGATCGGTTTGGACGCGACCATCTACGATCCGAAACCGGACTTTCGATTTATTAATAACTACACGGGGCCGCTACTACTACAAACCGCCGTGGACGGCGACAATTTGACGTTTAGTTTCTATGGCACTAAGGACGGCCGAACCGTTGACGTGCCCACGCCGAAAGTTTATAACCGCGTCGCGATTCCAGCGCCGAAAACGATCGAGGTTGACGACCTTAAACCCGGCGAAACAAAGTGCCAAACACCCGGCCATCCCGGCGCCGACGCCACCGCCACCTACACCGTCACTAAAGCCGACGGCGCCAAGGTGACGCAAACGTTCCAAAGTCATTATAACGCCATTGGCGTTATTTGCCGCGTCGGAAAAAAACCTGCTACGAAACCTAAACCTACAACCAACACAAACACGGCGACGTCCGTGACTAACACAAATACTGCTTTATAAAAAAATCACCCCGGGCCTGTAATGAACCCGGGGTAAGAACGAATTAGCTGGGAATCTACCAGCTGACCTTGCCGACTTGATAGGCGCTTTCACGGATAAACTTCTCGGGATCCTTGCGCGCCTGCTTCGCCTCGAAGTAGACGAGGACGAGCATTCCGGCCGCGCCGAGCGCGGTCCACTGCGTCGCGGGCGGCGCCTGGTCGAGCGCATGCTTGATCAGGCCGAGACAGAACAGCGCCACTACCGCCGCCAAACAAAGCCACAGACCTTGCCGCCAAGACATGCGCGGCAGATTCTGCTGTTCGAGCTTGATGACGAACGGACTGCGAATCAGTTTCAAGGAGCACCTCCGTGTAGGAGCAACAGGTTAGCTTGACTAGCTAGCTTCTGAAATCGCGGGATGATGCAGGCAACTCCAACGATGATCCCGACTACACCGAACAGTAGGCGGGCGAGAGCTCCGAACGGTAGCGACCGGAAGATCTCCATAGGCATTGATCCGGCGCCGAGCAGGGTATCGAAACATAGCAACATACTAAGCGTCATCACCGCCAGGCCAGCAACCATCAGCACTATTTTCATGTAATTTATCCTCTTGTAAGGTGCTACAACGCGCCGCGATTAACTTCACGGCTAGTATAATTCGCTCGAGCATTTCCGTCGAGGTATCTGTGGGCAAGAAGGTTGTTCGTTGGAGCGCGCTAGGTACGAGACCCGGATCGCCCAGTGAATAACCTCCGTGCTTGTCGTGCCCACAGGTATATCGGCGCAAAGACGACGGCTGACTGACAACGAGCGTGACTGAGCAGGCTATCACAGAAAGCCAAATGTGTCAAGGCCCCGCCGCAAAAAAGTTGATTTATTGGCCGAAAAACGCTACCCTGATGGTATATGGACGCGACCGACGAAGCCCGCATTCTGACCAGTAAAAGCCAGGGCCCCGACGCCGATTTGGACGATAATTTACGCCCGGCGCGGCTGGTGGATTATGTCGGCCAGCAGCACCTCAAGGAGAACCTGCAGGTTTTTCTCGATGCCGCCAAAAAGCGCAAACAACCGCTCGACCACGTCCTGCTCCACGGCGCGCCCGGCCTCGGTAAAACCACCCTGGCGCATATCTTAGCCAAGGAAGTCGGCGTTAACATTCGGGTCACCTCCGGTCCGGCCATCGAACGACCGGGCGATATCGCCGCCATCTTGTCCAACCTGGAGACCGGCGACATTCTGTTTATCGACGAAATCCACCGTCTCAACCGGACCATTGAGGAAGTGCTGTATCCGGCCATGGAAGACTTTCAACTCGACATCGTCATCGGCAAGGGTCCGTCGGCCCGGACGGTCCGTCTTGATCTTAATCATTTCACCCTGATCGGCGCGACTACCCGTCTCAGTTTGATTTCCTCGCCGCTTCGCGACCGGTTCGGCGTGTCCTACCGCCTGGATTTTTACGACGAGGACGAATTGGTGCAGATCCTTAAGCGCTCGGCCAAAATTTTGAACGCCAAATGCGAGCCACCGGCGGCGCAAACGATTGCCCAGCGCGCCCGCCGTACGCCGCGGGTCGCTAACCGCCTGTTGAAGCGCGTCCGTGACTATGCCGAGGTTAAGGGCGACGGAAAAATCACGAAAGATATAGCTGAGCGCGCGCTGCAAACCCTCGACATCGATCCACTCGGCCTCGACCACGTCGACCGCAAGATTTTACGCTTCATCATCGAAAAGTTCCAGGGCGGCCCGGTGGGACTCAATACCATCGCGGCCGCGGTGGCTGAAGAACAGGAAACACTCGAAGATATTTACGAACCGTTTTTGTTACAACTTGGATTTTTGTCTCGCACGCCGCGGGGCCGGGTCGTGACACCAGCGGCTTACCGTCACCTCGGGTTCACGCCGCCGGTCGTGGCGGAAAATGCAAAACTAAGCCTGTGACCCAGCACCACAATAGCACCAACACCGATTTCACCTCATTCGATTTGATGTTGGCCTCAATCACAAGCTACTCAAAAACAAGGTATTCACTATTGTGGTGCTGGGTGTGATTACCTTACCCGCCGTCTGGTTTAAATATGGATTCTTCATCCTGGGCGGATTACTACTCGTGTTAGCCTTGGTTTATCTACTGAACGGCTTGCGGCACGGATCACGGATGCCGTTGACAGTGCTGACTAGCGGTATTTTCCTAGCCGGCATTATCATTATTGTTTGGACAAGTTTTAATCTTTTGGCCTCAGTCGACTGGACAGCTTCCTTCAGCATCAGTTGGCCAAACATCCCCTGGTTGAGATTTGGATCATAACTATGAGCAGTGATATAGATTTTCCCGGCCGCCAACCAAACGAACACGTGGTAATTGTGTTACACCGCCACTGGTTCGTTTTCGTCAAGCATGTCGTACTGCTTTTACTATTGTCCGGCGCCCCGCTGGTGGTCGCCTACATTTGGTCCCGCATCACGGCCTGGCAGTTTGCGACCGGTTCGTTCAGTTACGCCCTGGTGGTGATGGCCGGCGTCTTGTTTTACTTGTTCCTGTGGATCTTAATCTACGGTTACTGGCTAGATTACTACCTGGACATTTTTATTATCACCAACAAACGTATCGTCGACATCGAGCAGTCCGGATTGTTCGGTCGCACCGTAGCCGAGGAGCGTTTATTTCGCATCCAGGACGTGACCAGTGACGCCCAAGGCATCGCGGCGACAATGTTACGCTACGGCAACGTCTATATTCAAACCGCCGGTAAAACCGAACGGTTTATTTTCGAACAAGTTCCTTATCCGGAACGCGTGGCGCGGAAAATACTTGAGCTGACTGATAAAATCGACGACCAGCTGGAGCCGAATGTCGGCGCGACGAATCGCGCCAAACAACCGCCAATTAGCGCCGCGAATAAAATAAAATAGCTTGGTTACGGCATTAACTCCGGCCGGCCGGCCAACGTCACCGCGGCGTGGCAAATGGCGCGGCGTTTATGGACTGGTAACTCAGTAAAAATATGGCCGGTAATAACGGTACTCAACCGGTTTAACCACCGTTCGCACCGCAGGGGCCAGGCTGAACCAGGCTCAGCTCCGATTTCGCAGGAGAACGAACGGGAATCATTGACCAGCGTCTCAAACTGCTCGGACACCTCGGACGGGATGCGCAGTTCTTGTTCGGAAAAACCGTCCTGAATTAATTGTTCCCACAAGGCCCGGGCCGGATCAGGGCGAGTTTGCGGCACAGTCACGGAGTCGGAGAAACTCATGATGTTAGGTTATGTGTTATCGAAGATGGAAGCGGGTGATACAAGTCCGTGACCCGTTGATCAACGAGTCACGCTAACACGCCAAACACCCTCATCTCCCGATCATCGTACCATGTTTTTTGATAACCGTCAAGTTTTTTGGCAACTATTTTAGAAAATATATTAGAACGTCAATCATGTACTAGCGGGTTTAAACCGGCGGGTACGGGGATCAATGTTACGTTGACTTCAGCGCTTTAAAATGATACAGTCAACAAGATTATTATGTCCAGCGCGAGCGGTCGGCGCGGACTAGAGCGACTCATCATTCGCGTTTAATGGACACCAGCGCAACTTCCCCGTCGACGCCGAACTTTGCCCGTGCGGTCGGACGCAATACCGTCATTCAGTTTGCCGGCAAAATCGTCGGCACTGTTTTGGGTTTCGCCACCAGTATCTTAATCCTGCGTTACCTCCATCCAGCGGGAAACGGCGCTTACACTACGGCCATGGCCTACCTCGGATTTTTTTCGGTGGTGGCCGATTTGGGGTTGTACCTGATTCTAATCCGCGACCTAAATAAACCCGACGCCGACGCCGACCGGATCGTCGGTAACTTGCTGGCTCTGCGTTGGATCTCCGCCTTTATTATTTTACTTGGCGGGGCGGGTTTAGTGACACTATTTAATTTTTCGCCCGCCGAGAAAATCGCCGTACTGATCGGCACCGGCTCATTCATCGCCGTGGCGGCGACCCAGCTGTTGGTCGGTATTTTTCAATCGAAGCTGGCTATGATTTACGTGACCGGGGCGGAATTAGTCGGCCGGTTGGCGTTATTGTCGGTCACCTGGTGGGTGGTGCACCAGCACGGATCACTGAGCGGCATTATGACCGCGGTGGTCGCCGGCAGTTTAGCCAATTTGGCCCTGGTCTGGTGGTGGAGCCGGCGTTTTGTCCGCATCCGCCTGCGTTTCGACTGGTCCTACTGGACCCAAACCCTGCGCGACACTCTGCCCATCTCCATTTCGATCGTGCTCAATCTCATTTATTTCCGCGCCGACACGATTATTCTCCGAATTTACCAGGGTCAATATGACGTCGGGTTATACGGCGCAGCTTACAAAATATTGGAAATTCTCAACACTTTTCCGATTATGTTTGTCGGTCTGCTACTGCCGATGCTCGGTCTGGCCTTTGCCGGCGGCGACCACGAAAGTTTCCGCCGGATATTCCAGAAAGGGTTTGACCTGCTGGTAATGGCGGTCGTGCCGCTGATCGTCGGGGGCTGGCTATTGGCTGAGCCGATTTTAGTGTTGATTGGGCGGCAAGAGTACGCTCCGGCCGCGCCGGTGTTCCGCCTGCTCCTAATCGCTGTCGGTGCGCTCTATCTTGGCTCGTTGTCCGGCCATGTGGTGACGATCATCAACCGCCAGCGGCAAATGGTCTGGTCATATCTGAGCGTCGCGGCCATCGGCTTAGCAATATATCTAACTTTAATTCCCCGTTTTTCACTCTACGGCGCGGCTTACGGCACGATTGTCACCGAAACGCTGACCGCCGTGGTCGGCTACCTGCTAGTGTTACGCGTCATGAAATTCCGTTTGCGCGTTGGCTTACTGCCGCGTATTCTGCTAGCCGGGTTGGTGATGGGCGGATTTATTATGCTGGCCAAGTCGGCCGGTTTATGGGTTATGATGATTGGCGGTGCGGCGCTTTATTTAGGGACGTTGTTCCTAACGCGGGCATTATCGCCAGCCCTAATTCGAGAACTATGGTCGCGGCCGACAGCATCCGTTCCGACCCGGCCCAAATGACGCGGTGGCTATGACGTTATCGGTAATCATCGTTAGTTATAATGAACGGCCGTGGCTAGCCCATGTTTTATCATTACTCGAACATGAATTTCCGATGCGCCCGGAAGTAATTGTAGTGGACAATGCCTCGTCGGATAAAAGTGACGAACTGGTGCGCCAGTCTTTTCCGTGGGTCAAACTTAAACAGCTCGAGCAAAATATTATGTACGGCCCGGGAAATAATTGTGGCCTTGACTTAGCGACCGGCGAACTGGTCATGATTCTAAACCCGGACGTGGACTGGAAACGAGGTGAACTCCAAGGATTGGTTGAAGATTTTAGTAAAACCCCGGCCACTGATCTGGCCGCGCCGCAACTTCGCTATTCCGACGGCCGGATTCAGGCCAGCGCCCATCGTCGTTTCCCCAACCTCAGCACTGTTTTTGTTGAGTACTGCCTACCACTGCAACAACTTTTTTTACGGGTCGGTTACCACCCGCACCTGCTGTCACTGCGCGATCACACTCGTGTCTGCCCGATGGCGCACGCCACGGGAGTCTGTTTGCTGGTCCGGCGGACCGTGATTGACTCGGTCGGCAAATTTGACCCCGAGTTTTCCATGTATCTGGAGGAAACGGACTGGCAATATCGAATGGCGGCGGCCGGTTTTACCCGCTGGTTAATTGGCTCGCGGGCGATTGTTCATTTCGGATCAGCGCAAAAAACGTTTGGCCAGGCGTCGGCACACTACCTGTGGGGTCTGCGGCGGTACGCCGATAAACACTGGCCGGTTTGGGCGCGAGGATTATTAAAACCAGTTTTATGGCTAGCGGCCATTATTAGTTTAGCCAGCCTGGCGGTGGCCTGGCCCCTAAGCGTCTTTAGTAGACGAGCGCGGGGGCGCGTGTCACACTATCTTCGCCAGTACGGTCGCTTAATAGTTCAACTCCTTCATTATCCTCGGCTGAAGCCAGCGCCATGAAACTCAGATTAATAAAATCGAAAGAACACTTGCGACCGACGATTTTATTGGGAACGATAATTATCATCATGGCCGCTGGCTGGATGATTGGCAGTCACTTCCTACTCGGCGCGGTGTTAGTCGGCGGAGCGATCATGGCCGGGTTGGTCTTGGCCTGGCCGGAACTGGCCTTGTTCGCCAGCCTCGGGTCAATCATCGTCGGCCAGTTGGTGCGCCTGCCGATCGGCGATAGCGCGATTCTCCCCAACGACATTATTCTACCGGTCCTGATTGCCGCCTGGACACTCCGCCGACTGGCCAGTCGGCACTGGGCACTGCGCCGCCACAGTTTAACTCTGCCGATCGTGGCGATGGTCATGGTGATGGGGTTGTCGCTAGTCGTCAACCTCGGCCGCGAAGACACCCGCGAGTGGTTCAACGGCGCGCTTTATTTCCTGCGCTGGCTTGAATACTTGACGCTGTTTTGGATTGGCCAAGATTATTTCCGCACCCATCAGCGCGCTTTACGATACCTGGGCGGGCTCGTCGGCATGGGCGTGATCTTAGCCTTGCTCGGTTTCGTCCAACTAAAACTTTTTCCAGATTTTTCGTTTATGGTGCCGCAGGGCTGGGATCCGCACGTCGGGCGCTTGCTCTCGACCTGGTTTGATCCTAACTTTTTAGGCGGCCTGTTTGTCCTACTGACCGCGATCGCCCTCGGCGTGGCGACGTCGATGCCCCTGCGCCTGGCCCGGTGGTGGTGGGTGGCGGCCGGGATCATGACCTTGGCCTGGGGATTGACCTATTCCCGTAGCGCCTATGTTGGCTTCGTGATCGCGGTGGGCATCGTGTTGCTCGTCCGGTCACGAACCCTGTTATTTATCGGAATTTTGGCCATGATTGGAGCGGTATTGTTTGTGCCACGCATTCAACAACGGGTGATCGGCATCCGGAGCGTTGACGAGACGGCCCAGCTCCGACTCGTCTCTTACCGCAACGCCTTGACCGTCATCCGTGACCACCCGCTGATTGGCGTCGGGTATAACCTCTATAAATACGTCCAGGTCGAATATAACTTCCTACAAAAAACAGCAGAACACTCGGCCAGCGGTTCCGATTCCAGCCTGCTAACCATCTGGGTCACGACCGGCACGATCGGCCTGTTAGTTTATTTATGGCTATTGGTAGCGACATTTACGGAACTTTGGAAAACCTGGCGCGATAATTCATTGCCGAAAATATGGCAAGGTTTCGGTTTGGGGGCGCTGGCCGGTCTGGTTGGCCTATTTGCCCACAGTCAATTCGTTAACGGTTGGCAATATCCGCACCTGATGGAAATAATATGGTTGGTGACGGCGATGGCCATTTCAGTCAGACAGCCCAGTCCCGCCCCGGGCGGGATGAAGAATCCTCCTCCCACTTTAGCAGATCCTTCAGCTACGGCGCGTGGCTTCAGGATGACGACGGGCTGGGTGGGACTGGATAAACCTTCACTGGAATGATAATGCCCATTATTATCGCGATGGTAGTATTTATCATCGCGTTCTGGCGCCGCGAATATGGGCTGGGGGCGGTTATTTTGTTATGGCCGGCTTACTTGTGGCGCACGACAATCGCCGGTATCCCGACCACGGCCCTGGAATTATCAATTTACGCGCTGGTTACAGCTTGGATAGCGCGAAGCATAATGACTCGTAAATTTACCTGGCCAAAACTTCCGCGCCCTATAATCATGCTCGTCTGTTTTTGGTTACTGGCCTGGATTCTGGCCACCGCGTTTTCGAGCGACCATCAAGCCAGTTTAGGGGCTTTGAAAGCCTGGCTGATCGATCCGCTACTGTTTGGCTTGGTGATGCTGACGGTGGGGCAGACCGCCCGACCACGTCAGCTAATTTTTTCGGCCGTCACTTTAACTGGCACGGTCGTGGCGCTCTGCGGGCTAGCCCAGCTGGTCTGGTTTCGCGACACATTACAGGACGGCCGTCTTAGTTCTTTTTTCCATCCGGTGGCAAACTATGCGGCCATGTATCTCGGGCCGATTCTGGTGTTGACCGTTGGCTGGCTACTCTGGAAACAACTCCCGCGCGGCTGGTGGGTGGGGGTGGGGGTGATGGCGGCGGCCTTGGCGTTGACTGTGTCATTTGGTGGTTACCTGGCGGTGG
>JBGPHQ010000002.1:0-21907 GCA_041484505.1 Patescibacteria group bacterium | reverse complement strand
TCAAAAGTCAGCACAATTTCCACGTCGGTCACGCCCGTCGCCCGCTGTACTTGATCCACGATCATCTGGCGAAAGTATGGCACCAGCGGACAACCGGGTGTAGTTAAAGTCATGGTGATGACAATCTTTTTTTCCTGCACTGCAATATCGTAAATTAAACCTAAGGAGACGATATCCAGGCCCAGTTCCGGATCGTTACACTTGGCCAACGCCGCTTCAACCATTTGACGCGTAACTGGCGACAGTATTTTTACCGGCGACTTAACCATTTAGTCCGGCCAAATATTTTTCGGCTTCCAGCGCGGCCATACACCCCCAGCCGGCCGCCGTCACCGCCTGACGATAACGCCAATCGCCGACATCGCCCGCCACGAACACGCCGGGTTTCGCAGTCATAACTTGGTTCTCCACCTTCAAATAACCCGGACCGACAACTTCAAGTTGGCCTTTAAATATTTCCGTGTTCGGCTGATGACCAATCGCCAGAAATAAACCCTGACATGAAAACTCTTCGACGGCGCCGGTCAACACATCCTTCAACTTTAATCCTTCAACTTTATCCCGACCCAGCACGTCGATGACACTGGTATTATATTTGATCGTGATTTTCGGATCATGCTGGGCGCGGTGAATCATGGCTTTGCTGGCCCGGAGCGCTTCCTTGCGGACCAGGATCGTAACCTTAGTGGCAAACTTCGTCAGAAAAGTCGCTTCTTCCATGGCCGCATCTCCCCCGCCAACGACCACCACTTCTTGACCTTTAAAAAAGAAGCCATCGCAAGTCGCGCAAGCGGACACGCCTTTACCGCGTAGTCGTTGTTCATTCGGTAACCCTAGCCATTTAGCCGACGCGCCAGTCGCGATGATAATCGCGGTCGCTTGATGACGGCCGACATTGGTCGTGACAGCATAAGGAGATTTTGATAAATCAACAGCCGTCACAGATTCCTCAAGATAGGTCGTGCCGAACCGCACCGCCTGAGCTTTCATATTCTCCATTAACTCCGGTCCCTGTATACCTTTGGCAAAGCCCGGGAAATTTTCGACGTCAGTCGTCCACATCAACTGACCGCCCGGTTCCGGACCCGCTAACAACAACGGCTTGAGATCAGCCCGGGCGGCGTAGATCGCGGCGGTTAAAGCGGCTGGACCTGACCCTAAAATCAATACCTTTGTGTCCATAGTAACGGTATTATAACACAACCTTCGATCACGACCTATATTTATCTACGAACTCCTAATTTCCAACAGTAAAACTTATATAGGCCCTGTGTAAAAGTAGTCAGTCCAAGCAGTAAAAACAGTAGCGATAGCGTTGACGCGCGTGAAGTCGAAATCAAAATGAGAAATAGAACAAAGACTATACAGTAAAGAGTTGCATACGCGTACAAGCCAGCGGTCGTCATTATTGCCTGCTCTCGTTCGTCGCGCGGTTTCATATTAGTTGCACCAATCAAAACCCGATTCATCGGTGAGTGCGTAATCTTGGCCACAACTACTGCCAATAACATCATGACCGTACCAAGTGCCAGGGCAAACCACAGCCAAGTTTCTGACCAATAATCAACTTGATTCCATGACGCATATGCTTGCTGAAACCAAATAGTAGCTACTGCAAACAATAACACCCAAGCGCCAGCCGTCCGATCTGAGCTCATCACTTCCCAGAATTTTCCCTTGAGATGTAACCGGTTGATGACCATATCTTTCATTGACTCTTGTTTTTTGCGTAATCCCAGGATGATAAGAATGATCGCGCCCCAAGTTATACTAAACGTCAGGAAAGGAATGACATATATTTCTTTTCCCCGTAGTTCGTCGTTTCCATACAGAAATGTCATCAATAACGGATATCCGACGAGGAGAATTAGACCGGCGATAAATTTAGTGCGGTTATTCATATTGTTATTGCTTAATAAAGACTTGCTCAACCGGAAGTTGAAAGACGCCAGCTAGCTCCATCCCTAATTTAAGCGACGGCAAATACTCCCCTTTTTCGATGGCAAGAATCGTTTGACGCGTCACGCCGACCTTCTTGGCCAATTCTTCTTGGGTCAGGTTATGTTTGGCGCGTAGCTCTCGAAAACGATTGTGGATAGTCATTTGGTTGATATATAATGTAATCTATACCTTACAATTTGTAAAGTGTGGATAACATTATAGCCATATTTATTGAGTTATCCACCTTTTTCTAAAAAAACATCGTCATTCCTTAATAAATCTGCTATACTCTTTGAGCTTTCCTAGCTTTTATTAAGTAAACTAACGTCTACGCCTATGGCAGACAAACCAATGACGAAGTCGGGCTTCATCGCCTTCCTCGCCGAAAAGTCGAACATGAGTAAGAAGGACGTCGCGACCTTCTGGGATTTAGTAGTCGACACGGCCTACAGCCAGGCCAAGAGCGCCGGTGAAATCACTCTCCCGGGTCTCGGCAAACTGTTGAAGAAGAACCGCGCCGCCCGCCAGGGCCGCAACCCGGCCACAGGCGCCACGATCCAGATCCCGGCCAAGACCGTCTGCAAGTTCCGCGTCGCCAAAGCGGCCAAGGACAACATCCTCGGCAAGTAGTTTACTCTGGTTTTAACTCCACCCTGTCGCGCGCGCGACAGGGTGGGTTTGTATTTAACATAGGCGATTCAGTGGTCGCACCGTGTACATATCAATTAGTTAGTCTCATTAATAATTACAACTCAAATCCCTGTCCCCCGCTCGGCACCTGAACATTCCAGTCGGGATGGGTTTGTTTGAGGCTAGCTTGCAGACTAGCTGAACGATCCGGTTCACCGTGTACTAGAAAAACATTCTTCAGGCCTGTCACTGAGGCGGCATACCGCTCCAACTCGGCCGCATCGGCGTGGGCTGATAGGTCGTTAAGAATCACCACCTGCGCCCGGACCGAAACGGTCTGGCCGAACAGATGCACTTGCTTGGCCCCGCCGACAATGGCCCGACCTAAGGTGCCGGTCGCCTGATAGCCGGTAAACAGAATAGTATTCTTGTCATCAGCCAGGTTGTTGGCCAGGTGGTGCATCACTCGTCCCCCGCTAGCCATGCCGGAGGCGCTAATGATCATCATCGGTCCCGGCGTCGAATTGAGCGCCTTTGATTCTTCCACCGTGTGGGTGTAACGCAGATTACCGAACATCAGCGGATCTTCATTGGGTCGGGCAAAATCTTTTTTTACAGCTAGGTCGTAGTCGCGTTGATGGCGGGCATAAACCTCGGTGATGCGACTAGCTAAGGGGCTGTCCACCACGATCGGAAATCTCGGCAACCGCCCTTCGTCCGTCAGATGATGCAATAAGTACACTAATTCCTGCGTCCGACCGAGCGAAAAAGCCGGGACGATAATCTTTCCACCGCGGTTGATGTTGGCCATGATCGTGTCGACCAGCCGACCGGTGACTGAATCCACTGGGTGGTGCAACCGCGTGCCGTAGGTTGACTCTAATATTAAGGTGCGGACGTCATCAATTATTTTGTCCGGATCGCGGAGTAGCGGCGCGTCATTCCGACCGAGGTCGCCGGTATAAGCCAAACGTTGGGCCCCTAAGTCGACCACCGTCACCGCCGAGCCTAAAATATGCCCGGCGTCATATAGTTTTAACTTAATCCCTGAGGCGATATCGGTCCAACCCGGCGTAATAAACTGATAAGGCATCGCCGCCCAGTTAGCCATCACCGCCGGAATATCCGTGGTGGTGTACAACGGTTTAACCGACTCATACCCCGGCCATTTTTTCTTTTGCGCATAGACGACGTCCTGCTCTTGCAAATGGGCTGAATCGAGTAGAATCTGTTCGCTTAAATCTCGCGTCGCGCCGGTGGAGTATATTCGGCCGCGGTAACCTTGTTTAACCAGGACCGGTAATAATCCGATATGATCTAGGTGGGCGTGGGAAATAACGACCGTGTTAATTGAACGGGCGTCAAACGGAAGTAAGTCTTGGTGCGCCGATGCGTCCCGCCCTTGCTCCAGCCCACAGTCCAATAAAACCTTGACTCGACCGGTATCGATCAGGTGTTTCGAGCCGGTCACTTCCCCGGCCGCGCCGTAAAAGGTTAAACGCATATATTAATCAGGCGCAGTGGCGCGAGTCAGCCGACGGTCGTGCTTGCGCAGTTGGTCCAACACCTTTAAACTATGGTCACCGGCTAGCACCCGGCCTAGGTACTGACCGGAAGATAATTGCGGTTGCAGGACATAATCCACCCCGCCTTGATACAGCACCGTCGCATCGGCGTCCTTATCGGCCCGCAGTATAATATGCCTTGGCTGGCGCGATGGATGTTGTTTTAAATAGGCCAGTAAATTCAAACTATCAGCCAGGTTCGGCATGGTGCCGATGACTAACCGAATTCGCGCAAAAGGTAATTCGCTCAATAATTCATAATCAGCACTATCACCAAAGATCGTTTGGAACTGGTGTTTTTTTAGGTCAGCGATGATATCGGGATCGTAATCAAGGATAGTCACCTTATTTTTTGGCAAACTGGCGGCGATACTGCGACCGATGCGGTGCGCCCCGATCAGTAGAATTGGCCGATCAAAAGCCGACTTCTTGGTCGGCTCGCTGGTGGCCTGGCCACGATGGAATAGTTTCACCAGCGGCATGGCCAGCCGGTACAACTCATCGCCGTAAATAATCATGTAGGATGATAGAGCGATCGTAATGACTCCGACCGCGGTAATGATCGTGACATCCTGGGCGGATATGTGGCCGAGTTTATATCCGAGCGCCGCCAAAATTAAACTGAATTCGGAAATTTGCGCGACCGTCACGCCGGTCAAGAAACTTGTGCGCCGATGATAGCCCATGATGCCCATCAGCATCAGCACGATGATCGGATTGCCGATTAAGACGAACAGTGAAAAGACGATAATCGGCGCTGACAGTCCGCCTAAGTTTGACAGCACCACGGCGCTACCCAGCACGATAAAAAACAAAGCGATAAAAAAATCACGCAGGGGGCGAACCCGGCTGGCGATTTCGTAATGGGTCGATGAATTAGCCAAGGCCAGGCCGGCTAAAAACCCGCCGATTTCAATCGAAAAGCCTAGTCTTTGCACCGCCGCCGCGACTAGAAACACCCAGGCCAAGCTAGTCATGAATAACATCTCTTCCGACCGAGCTAAAAATTGAAAAATTCGTGGCATAATCATCCGACCCAGCCAGTAGGCAAAGCCGAACATCAAGACCGCCTCACTAATCGTTAAAATAACCGGCGCCGCGGACAACTTTTGACCGGACTGGAACCCGGACAAAATTATTAACAGTAAAATAGCCACGACGTCCTGCACTAGTAAAATTCCGAGCGACAATTTTCCGTACAGGCTGTTCATATCTTGCCGATCGGACAACAACTTGACCACGATGACCGTGCTGGAAAACGTTAAGGCGATGGCGATATAGGCCGCCGACACGCTCGACAGCCCGAGAAAAATACCGATAAAAAATCCGCCGACGAAAGTAATGACGACTTGGCCCAGACCAAGGATGACTGACGCCGCTCCGACTTTGCGCAGAGCGCTAACGTTGATTTGTAAGCCGACCAAGAACAACAGCAGAGTCACGCCCAGCTGGCCGAAAGTTTGGTAGAGCGGGCTGGTCGAAATCGGGATTAACCCCAGGGCGCTGATCACTCCCCCGACCACCAGGTAAGCCAAAATCATCGGTTGCTTAAAAAGTCGCGCCACCATCCCGACCCCGGCCGCGACCGTCAGCAAGAGCGCTAATTCAGCAATGGTATTATGCATGGGTGTTGTTTTTCACTAACATTCTATCATTCCGCACCGGCCCGGCGCAATCCTTAATGCTGGTTGGTCAGCAAATAAACCGCGGTAATAACCATGGCGGTGAAAATGATGATCAGGGTAATGCGGCTCATAAAAAGAAGTGTAGCATAAATCAGTTACCAAGCGCTAACTAGTAGTAACTACCATTTACAAATTCAAAAATATCTTGATCGGTTCACACCTTGGATGGCCGCCCTGGTCTCTTTTCCACCGCTAGATAATCCTGCCAGTTCATGTGCAGTTTCATATTCAGGATGTATTGCGAAGTATAGGCGACATATTTTTTCATTCTAGCCGCTGGCAAATCCAAATATGGTTTAACCACTTTCCGGCAGTTCTTTGCTTTGCAACGACAACGCATATGCCAGAGTGGATAGGTTTCACTGAGCACGTAATCAATCGTCACTTCTTCCCCCTTTTCCATTGGCCGCATGGCCACAATTCTGTTTTTTCCCCGCACACCGGCTGAAGGACTGCAAGAATGGTTCAGGCATTCCTCAATCGAACCTGTCCGTGGCAAAAGCCATTTAACATATCCGGTCTGGAGGGCATTCGGCATGTGGAACCACCGGCCAGACGTGAACGTCACTTCTTTTCCAAGAAACAAAAATATTGTTTCGTCTTTCACGACGTCCTGAGTGAGAACTACCCCTTGGCCCTGGATAGGTGATTTTCCTATGGTAACTTTTCTCATTGAACTAGTAACCGCCTGGTCGGAGTTGGCAATAATCAATTGGCTCGGGGACAGGGATTCGAACCCCGATTAACGGCTTCAAAGGCCGCTGTCCTACCGTTAGACGATCCCCGAATAAAAGCTGTCTTAGGCTATCAGCTTATTAATTCTATATCAAGTCCTAGATCCGCAAATACCGCCCGATGGCGAACAGCGACGATAACCCCGACAAGCCACAACCGACCGCCACTTCCAGACCGAGAATCGTCCAGATGTGTTGGCGCACATAACCGAGCACGTTAATGTCGTAACCGGCGAAAAAGATTTGTAATTTCGGGTTAATAATTCCTAACAATGGGACCATAACGGATGTCACGACCAGCGCGGCTATCAGTCCGTAAATAATGCTCGCCACCACAAACGGCCCGCGGACGAAGGTATCGGAGCCGCCGACTAGCTTCATGATGCCTATTTCCTCGCGCTGAGTGTAAATTGAGACGCGGATGGTGTTAAAAACCATCAGGATGGCGATCAAGGCGAACAGTCCGGACAACCAGTAGGTGGCGACTTGGAGGCGCCCGACAATTAACGACAAACGGCTAATCACCGTTTGATTAGTGGCGAAGTCGTTGCCCGTATCCTCGATGATAGTTTTGTACTGGTCGACCTTGAGGGCCTGGGCAATCGCGCCATAACCGTCAAGCGTTTTAGCGCTAATGACCAATCCGGCGCCGAGCGGATTGTCGCCCAGCGCGTCAATCGCGTTCTTGACGATGTCCCCTTTGGCTTTCTGGAGTTGGTCGAGGTGTTCAGCGCGAGTTATTAAGCGGATGGACAGGACTTCCGGACGGTTTAGAAGTTCTTGCCGCACTTCACCGACGCGCTGATCGGAGGTGGTCGAGGTAAAATATACGGACAGGTTAACTTTTTGTCTGACCGCCACCAACGTTTGTTGACCGACAACGTTCAAGCCCGAAACCAAACTCATCAAGAATAGATTCAAGGCTAGAATCAGGATCGTAATCAACGACAGCCAGACATTACGGGTGCAATGTTGCAGGCCGAACTTAAACATCCGCCAGAGGGTAATCATCCCAGCCCCACAATAGTTAGTACGGATGTTTTAAGGTAAGTTTGAAGCTTCAGCGATAGATTCATATATTGTCTAGAAGCGGTGTCCAAGCTATTGTGGCGCTGGGTCATCCCATTAGAGCGTAATTTAATTGGTATTGTTGTGATGGCATTGATTTACGTGTTTTTATCAGGCGCTCCAACTGGACTAGAGTAGGTATTTTCCCGATTTTTGATCGGCGATGAGGTGGCCGTGGTCGAGGGTAATAACGCGTTTCTTAAGCATGTTGACGATTTCGCGATTGTGCGTCACCAAGACGACGGTCGTGCCGAACTCGTTGATCTTTTTTAGCAGGGCGATAATTTCCTGGGCGTTGATCGAGTCCAGGTTGCCGGTCGGTTCGTCGGCCACCAGCAACTTCGGCCGATGGACTAGCGCCCGGGCGATCACGACCCGCTGTTGTTCACCACCGGAAATTTGGTCAGCGTAACGGTCAACTTTTGATTCCAGGCCGACTATTTTAAGCACCTGCGGGACGACATTGTAAATTCGGGCGCTTGATTCGCCGGACACCTCAAGCGCGAAGGCCACGTTTTCAAACAGCGTTTTCTTTGGCAACAATTTAAAATCTTGGAACACCACGCCGATTTGCCGTCGCAGGGTCGGAATGTCGCCGTGCGGAATACGGGTAATGTCCCAACCGCCAATGACGATCCGGCCGAGGTCGGGCCGTTCCTCGGCGATGATCAGCTTAGCCAGGGTGGTTTTACCGGACCCGGACTGGCCGACAATCGAAACAAATTCACCCGGCCGGATGTGCAACGAGACATCTTCCAGACCGATATTTTTATGCTGATATTTCTTGGTGACGTGTTCGAAAATGACCATCTTAATTCCAGCGATAGCTTGACCAAGCCCAAGTTGAAAGCTTAGCGGCATCAGCAAATCGCTGACTGGATGTCGGCGAACCAAGTAGGGCCACGATTACTTGCGCGCCCTGGTTATTCTTGGTGCGTAAAACGTAAGTATACAAGGCTTCATCGATGAAGCCAGTTTTGCCGCCGGTAACAGTCAGACCGTTATTTTGGCCGAGCAGTTTATCGGTGGTCTTGATGGTGTGTTTGATCTTAGTGTTCTTGGTCGTAAAAGTGTAGGTGGCCATGGTGGAGGCCTGGCGAATTAAAGCGTAGTCATGAAAGGCGTGATTGGCGATCACGGCCATATCGGCGGCCGACGAGACATTGTTCGGATCGAGTCCGTTGAAGTCGGTAAATTTCGTGTCCGTCAACCCCCACGCCGCCGCTTTGGCGTTCATGGCCGCCAGGAATTGCGTCCGCGACAAACCGGTCGACCGAGCCAGAACGGTCGCCGCGTTATTGGCCGAGCCCACCAGCATCGAGTAAAACACATCGTTCAGCGTCAGCGTCTCACCCACCTTGACCCGCAGATAGGCATAGGGGGTAATATCCGCCTTCGTATAGGTCACTATTTTATTCAGGTTCGGATGGGAGTCAAAAAAAACGACGGCCGTCATCAGTTTGGTCAAACTAGCAATTGGCCTAGCCACATTGCTGTTCTTATCAGCTAAGACCGTGTTGGTGGCCGCGTCAATCACCCGGTACGATGAGGCCACGATCGCTGGGGTGGCCGTATTGTTTAACGCGGTCAGATGCAAATCAGGTATTGTTTCGCTGGCGACGGCCGCCGGCTTCGTATCGGCCGGCCCAACCGCGACCTTACTCGGACTGACCGACACCGGGGTGACTCCGGCATTCTTCGATTTCAGTTGAGCATAGGCCGCCCACGATAAATCAATAATGCGGCCGGTCGGTTGACCCCAACCGGAAATAATTTTTACCGTCACCGTCGCTTTGTTGGCGTGGTTGGTGACCGTCACCATTGACCCGACCGGGTAATCGTTCGACGTGCCGTGTAGTTTTGGGTACCTAGCTGAGCAATGAAATTTGCAGTACCAAGTCGCGTTCCCAATTTCAACGTTTCGGTCTTCGAGCACCGTCACGTAACCGTCAAGCCCGGTGATACCGGCTTGCCATTTGCTAGTTTTAGGATTCAGCTTGGATGATAGTTTGGTCCAAGTTTTTGTCGAGGTGTCATACAGCCAAATATTTTTTTGCCATAGACTCGGAGCGTCGGGCAGAGCGGCGGCCAGTTTCCACTGGGTAGTGTTAAGGGCCGTCACCCCGCTCACTGTGAACCGGTATAAACCGCCGATTTGCGCGGTCTGAGCCGGTAGGGTCGGGGTCAAATCAGCCGTAGCCGCCCACACGACATCCGCCGGCGCTGGTAGCACGCCGGGAAAAACCGTCAGGTTAGCGCCGTTATTCAGACGTAAAGTCCAACCCGTGGAGATTAATGACTCATCGAAATGGTACGGCGCGGGAACTGCAGACGTTTCTTGCGCCTGAATGGGTTTGGCAAATACAAACCCGCTTGCCAATAACACGGCCACTGCGTATACTGCGAAACGTCGGCGGGTATGGTTTAGTGGTAAAACGCGACCTTCCCAAGGTTGAGTCGGGGGTTCGATTCCCCCTACCCGCTCCAGTGAATTGGACACAAAAAAAACACCATCATACTTTGACACATGGGCCGCACGCCAAAAATGGTGTTTTGGTTTTCGTTCAAACATCAATAGTATACTACCACAACCGTATTCAAAGCGCAACCACCCGTTCGATAAACTTTTGTATTTTCTCGGCCATAAAATCATTAGCTTGTTCGTTACGAAACGGCCGATGGGTAGCAACCGGAATAGTTACCAGTTCCTTATTTTCTGACCCCAACCGAGCCATTAAACGTTCGCTGTTTTTTGCACCAACGATCGGGTCATCATGACTGCGCATAATCAGCGCCGACACTGTAACTTGTGTCAGAGACGGCGCCACCCTCGTTTTCGCAAACGACGAGGTAGTCAAAATACCGTCAATCGGCCACGCCGAGGCCGAGCCTATTTTTTCGGCCTGCTGACGTTCTTCAGCGGTCAAACCCCGCTTTGGATAATCCGGCGTGAATAACCTCATCAACCGCAAAACTAAGCCTTGAAATATTCCCGCGCCTGAATAGGACAAGGCGGTGTTCACCAGCACCAGGCCGATAACATCGGAGTGTTGAGCGGCATAATCTAAGACCAAAACCCCGCCGAATGACGACCCGACCATGAATATTTTATTGCATTTTTTATGCAATTCAACCAGGCCATTAACCACCGATTGTTGCCACTCCGGCAAGGTCGATCGGCGCAACGCTAATTGTCCCTGTCCGTGTCCAGCTAATCGTAAACCGTAAATGGTGTAACCAAACTTGTGCAACCGCTCGGCCAAGGCGCGGTAATCTCCGATACTCCCTCCGTACCCGTGAATTATAAGCACGCCCACATCGTTACCTGATAAGAGGAAAGATTGGGCGCCTGGGAAGATTGGTGTTGACCCAGCACTACTTTGGCTATAATAATTGTTTATTACCAAAGCTATTGTCGCATTAAAAATAGAAATCTTTGTGTAATCACGAACTAACCAAAGTGGCGCTGGGTTGACGTCTCGGTCATGCTACGGTATCGTGACAGCTGATTTGCCGGTGTAGCTCAGTGGTAGAGCAATGCTTTCGTAAAGCAGAGGTCGTCGGTTCAATCCCGACCACCGGCTCCAGACAGATTTTTTACGCGCCATCAATTATTTATTGGCGTTTACCCCTGCCGACTTGATTGCCGTTTCGGTGATTCGACTTTGGCCCGCATCCCAATTCATCCGCGGCACCAACACCCATACCTTCATCTTTTTAATCTGGTCGCTAACGTATTGGTCTATTTGCGGCGCCAGAATGGTAATTTGGAACAGGTGGGCTTGTTCGCGGCCGTCAACGGTTTTACGCGCGGTGACTTTTAGGATATGATAGCCGTACTCGGTGTGTATCAAATCGCTGATTTGGTTTAACTCAAGATTAAAGGCGGCGTCGTCAATTTCCTTGACTTGCTCGCCTTGGTTAACGAAGCCTAGGTCGCCGCCATTCGCGCCATAAACGTCGTCACTGTACTTTTTAGCTAGCTCGCCGAAATTATCCGGCGTGGCTTGAACCAAGGTCAGGACTTTTTTCGCTTGGGTCTTGGCCGCGGCGCTGATGGTTTCGTCAAACGACAGTTTGGCCTGCAGTTTATCGCGCAAGACCGCCGGTCGGATGACATGGCGTTGAAATTCCGCCGGCGTCCAACCGTAAAGTTGCTTGATCGTGTCAGCGACCTGGCCGGGGTTGCCGTTTTGCAACAGTTGCGATTGGTATGCTTGCTTGACATCAGCTGACGTCAACGTCACCCCCAGACGCTTGATCAGCTGTTCGCTCACGGCAATTCGCACCATTTTCGTTAACGTCACGGTCACCGCTTCAGTGGTCGATTGACCGGGGTAGACTCCGGCGGAAGTGATTTGTAAATAAGCCGTGTATTTATTAACCGCCGTGCGTTGGTTCAAGTAATCGGCATAGGACAACGGCCGCCAATTTACCAGGGCCGCTGGCAACGGCGTCCAACGCAGAACCGTCATGGTCCGTGGTCCTTGCCACCAACCGCCATAAACCCCCACCCCTAAAACTAGATACCAGCCAATCGCCAACGAAAATAAACTGATGATGCTCCACCACGCGATAGGCGGCAGCTGAGCCTGATGTTTTGTCGGTTGGACCGGGGTGTTCATAACGCTAGGCGTTAGGATTAAGTTTCGGACCGAAGAAATATTGCCACCAGCGCTGAGGATGACTGAGAGTTTGACCGGCGCTATCGGTGGTGGGCCAGGTGGATGATGATGGGGAATTATTGGCCGCAGTCGGCGCGGGTGGTACGACAATAACCTGTTCGCCGCTTTTTTTCAAGCCCAGCTTCAGCCGCGCTTCCTGTTCCTGAAAGGTCGGACTGCCAAGATAGTCGATTAAATCCTGCAACTGTCGCTGACGTTGTTGTTCAACCGCGACCTGGTCCCGTAAGCGCTGGACCTGTTGGCGCACTCGCCGACTGTTGACCAGTTCGCGCACAATCGCCACGCTAAAAGTAACTAGCAAAACTCCGGCGATCAATACCAGCCACCAGCTCGGTTGGCGAACCCACGATGGGCGATGTTTAGCCATTTTTTAGCGGCGGTTGTTTACGAAGCAGGCGCTCAACTCCGTCTGGCCCTAGTTGATCTTTCAGCCTCTCGACGACCGTTAATAGTTCATTAGCGGTCAGGTCGCTGGGCTGTTTGGCCTGCGCCTGCCGTTGCAGATCAGTCACTAATTGCTGGAACTCCATTGGTTTACTGATGGCGTCCATTTCTAAATTGGTGGAGTTGCCGGCCGTTTGCATTTCGATCTGGCCGAACCGAAAAATGGTTGGCCACAAACCGCGAATTGTATAGCGGACATCCTGAATCTTGTCGTAAGTCGCTTCGGCGACATGGCGCTCGAAAAAACCGCGTTGGTCGATATCAATCACCCGTTGATTAGTCACGGCCATGGCGTTATGGCGCCAGAGGTAAATGCCGCGGATGACCAGCCAGGCGCTGATGACCAACATGGCTATAAACCCGAGCGCCCCCCAGCCGTGATGTCGGAACCACCAGGCTAACAGAAAAAAATCAATCACCGCCACCAGTCCCCCGCCGCCGACGGCCGGGATCATCGTGGCCGGATGGCGGCGCACGATTTGAACGATCGCTTCTCCAGTTTTTAATTGTCTGGTAAGATAGTCAGTGAGGTTCATAATTTGCTAGTTATCCCCGTATGAAACAACGCACCGCCCGTCGGGTTGTCATCATCGCCTCGGTCATTATGGTGGCCAGCATGCTCGGTTTTACGCTCCTGCCGCTGTTACGCTAGTGCTTCAGCACCGCTAGGTAAGCCGCCGGTGGAATATCAACTTTTCCCATGGTCTTCATTCGGGCCTTGCCTTTCTTTTGTTTCTCCAATACTTTTCGTTTTCTAGTCACGTCGCCGCCGTATAATCCCGCCGTCACGTCTTTCCGCCGGGCCGGGAGATGTTCGGAGGCGATGATCTGGCCGCCAATAGCGGCTTGGATTTTTACTTCGAACTGTTGACGCGGTAGTATTTCTTTTAACGATTCGACTACTTGGCGGCCGGCGCGTTGCGCCGCCGGGCGGTAAATGATGGTGGCTAAATGTTCAACCACCTCGCCGGCGACCACGATATCCATCCGGACCACATCCGCCACCGCATACCCATTGAGTTCATAATTTAACGAGGCATAGCCGGAGGTGACGCTTTTAAGTATATCATAATAGTCGACTAAAATTGAGGCTAACGGAATGGTGAAGTGTAGCAGGGCCCGATCGGCGTCAATGTAATCAAGGCTGAGAAACAGCCCGCGACGTTCTTGGGTGGCCTGCATCACCGCCCCAATCGTCCTCGCCGGGATGACCACATTTAGTTTCATTAAGGGTTCTTCAATCCGATCGACCGTCGACATATCCGGTAACTGCAACGGACTACGGACGACTAACGGGGCCGGCGTATTTTTCCGGAAAACATGGTAGCCAACTGATGGCACGGTGACCAGTACCTTCATGCCATATTCCCGTTCCAAGCGTTCGCGAATAATATCGAGATGCAGCAAGCCGAGAAAACCGCAACGGAAGCCGTAACCCAGGGCCGGCGATTGTTCCGGTTCATAGGTTAAGGAGGCGTCGTTTAAACGCAATTTTTCCATGGCGGTGCGAAGTTTCGGATATTCGTCACCGGCCTGCGTGAACAACCCGGCGTAAACCATCGGCGGCAACTGGCGATAACCGGCTAGCGGTTTAACGGTCGGCGGATTAAGCGTCACCGTATCGCCGACCCGGGCATCCGCGACATCCTTCAGCCCGGTCACGATGTACCCGATCTCGCCGGCTTGCAAGACCGGACTAGTTTTCCGTTTGGGCGTGAAAGTCCCGACATCAAGCGTGATCGAGGTCGCCTGGGTGGCTAAAAAAAAGATATTTTGATTAGCTTGAGTTTGCCCGTCGATGATCCGAACAAAAACTATCACCCCCTGGAAAGGATCGAAAGTTGAGTCGAAGATCAGGGCGCGGAGTGGCGCCTCGACCTGACCGGTGGGCGGCGGCACATCGCGCACCACCCGGTCGAGGATGGCCGTCACCCCCGTGCCGACTTTGGCGGAAGCGCGGATGATTGCCTCCACCTTAACGTCGAGCAGTTTTACCAAATCCGCCACGACCTGATCAGTGTCCGCATTAGGTAAATCTATTTTATTAACCACCGGGATGATGGTTAAACCTTGGGCCCTAGCCAAATCGAGGTTGGCTAAAGTTTGGGCCTGAATCCCCTGCGTCGCGTCCACCACCAGAATCGCCCCCTCGACGGCGGCCAGCGACCGTGACACTTCGTATTGGAAGTCAACGTGGCCGGGCGTATCAATTAGATTCAGTTCAATCCCTCGCCATTGCATCCGCACCGGCGCTAGTTTGACGGTGATGCCGCGCTCACGCTCGATCTCCATCGAATCGAGTAGTTGGTCTTGCATCTCCCGTTTAGCCACCGTGCCGGTCAACTCTAAAAATCGATCAGCCAAAGTGGATTTGCCATGATCAATATGCGCGATTATGCAAAAGTTTCTGATTTGGTCGAGCTGTTTCATGGCTAAGGATTAACGCTGTTAGCACCGTTACCATTTCGTTCCAACCGGAAAAAATTTTCGACCCCGCGGGTAATTAGGGTCGCTTCTTCAAGACGGAAGAGACCGGCTAGCGCGATATAAACAATTAACCCGACTAGACTGCCGACCGTCGCCTGGACCGCGACCCCGACGCCGCGCGTTAAATCAAAACCGAAACTAACAGTGATCGGTTTAACGACCTGCACCGCAATGGCCATAATGATTGTCACGGCGATGATTTTCACGGTCGAAAAAAATATCGCGTCTTCATCCAAGTGCCCGACCCGTCGGTGGAGGGCGATAAACAACCAACCCGCGTTGATAATGCTGGAAATAGTAAAGGACAGGGCCAAACCGGTGACGCCCATTTTGAACCCGAGCAGGATCGAACCGACGATATCGAGCGCCACCGCCACCATGGTGATGCGCACCGGCGTGACGGTATCTTGCATGGCGTAAAATGAACGGGCCAGAACAGGGATTAACGCCTGGGCGAAAAATGACAAAGCGAAAAATCCGAGCGTCTGGGCGGTGGCAATAGTGTCGTTCCAGGATACGCCGCCCGTCCCGAAAGCCAATCGGACGTATTGAGCCCGGAGTTGGATGAACAGGACCGTTAAGGGAATGATAATAAACAGAATTTGCCGCACGATTTGCGAAAAATGTTTAACGAATTCCTCTTTTTTACCGGCCGCCAGCAATTCCACAAAGGTCGGGAAAGCCACCGTCGCTAACGACACTCCGACAATGCTACTGGGAAAATCCTGGAGAATATTAGCCCGACGAAAAATGGTCAAGTTCGACGTTCCGATGCGGGTGGCGATCGGCACGTTGACGAGCTGGTCAATCTGCGTCACCGACTGGCCGATGGTGCGCGGTAAAAGTAGTTGGCCAATCTGGCGCACGCCCGGATGCCGAAGTCCGGCGGACGGACCGAACCGGAATCCGGCTCGCCAGGCGGCCACCGCCTGGATACCACAATGCAACAAAGCACCGATCACCGCCCCCCAAGCCACGCCGGCCGCGCCGATGGTCGGGGTTAAAAATAGCAGTCCGGCAATCGCGCCCAAATTATTCATGATCGGCGCAATCGAGACCGCTAGAAATTGTTTCGAGGCTTGCAGCACACCGGCAAAAACATTGCTGGCGGCAAACAACAACATGTTCAGCGACATGATCCGCATCAAATAGGCGCTCTGCGTTTGCGCCACCGGACTGAATTTATGGCCCACCAACAGATCGATGATCGGATCGGCGAATATCAACAGCGCCACGCCGAGGACGATAAACACCACCACAATGATGTTTAACACCGACCGCGCGATCCGCCAGGCCTCATCTTCATTGCGCTGGCGATAGGCGATAAAAACCGGAATGAACGCCGTCAGCAGGGAACCCAAAATCAACGTCCCGTATATAAAATCGGGAATCGTAAAAGCGGCATAGATCGGATCGGCGCCGGCGGTGCCGAAATTATGGGCGATTAACCACTCGCGAATAAAACCGAGAATTTTGCTGACGACCCAGCTCGAACTGACGATGATCGCTCCGCCGAAAATCGTCGTCTGTAATTTCATCCACAATTTTCGCCACATACGTCGCCGGAGTATGACATTTTTTTAGTATTTTCACAAGTACAAAAACCACACCTCCGGCCAAGCCAGGAGCGGTCGGCACTCTGCGGTATCGTACGGAGGAGATCACCCGGCGACAAGCTCAGGGCTTGCCTGGAGTGAAACGTCCGGTCCTACAGGTTGCTGACATCACTGACTCGGCCAAAGCTGCGGTTATGGCTACAGTGTACTGACCTTTATCTGAACCCACAACGGGGGTGGTGGATTCGGGTAAGGGCGGGAGAGAAGAAATGGTTATCTCCTCTCCCTCACCGGTTTGTTTCTCCGCGGTGAAATGGAGGTGCTTTCTTTTCCGATACTGGACGGTAGACGAGAATCGTGGTCAGCAAACATCCAGCGAACATGTAGACCGCATAGATACCGCTTTCACGACTCCACTTCGTGACCGTGAAGAAGTTGAAGAAGTTTCCAATCAAGAAAAGAATCCAACCTGGGTTACGTTCTTTGAGAGGTTCGATGACCGACTTCTTGAACGTCGGCAGGAACCCCATCAAGTCGGCGAAGATGTTGATCATGATGGGCAACTGTGGCGTACCCATGATCTTCCACACCACCAAACTGCTGGCGGCGCAACTGATACAAGCGACATCCAGCTTCGTCCAACCTCCCTCCCCATACTTGATCGTGAAGAGAAAAGTGATGGAGCTCCCGACCGCGTAAGTCCAAGGGATCCAGATCATCTCACGTTCGCCGTTGGCGAGCAAACCCGCCAAGAGTAGAATAGAGACGACGGCCCAGATGAACCAGGTCGCCCGACTCGGGATGATGACCTGACGTACAACACCACGGATATAGAGGATGTACGAAACGGCCGCGCTTCCTCCAGCTAGCCGGGTAGCTAACAAATGGATATCGTGCCAGTTCACGGTTTGTGCTCCTCCGCCTAAAGCGGATTGAAGAGCCTTGATTGCCCGATGTCGAGATTACTGACGAGCAAATCCTCGTTTGACTCAATGCGGCCCGGCCTGATCGCGTTCCCGCTCGAAAGCGAGAAGTTGGATCTGCAGTCGCCTAAGTTCGGCTTCGGCTGACTCGCCGCGATCAGAGCACTTATAAATCTCTTGCCTGATCTTGGCGAGATCGTCAAGAATGTCGATCACATTCCGCGCCATTTTTTATTAACCTCCTGTTGTGAAGGACAATCCGGATCGATATTTTTATCTCCCTTAGGCGCCCCATGCTTGTAGCACGTGGTTCGGCCGAAGCAGAACTTTACGTGCGATCGGAGAGATGAGACTTACGTCATTCATTTCTACCGAGTTGTGGCACCGGAGGCAGATAAACTATCTGGATAGTCAATGGTCAACCTTTTAACTGCTCCACATTTTTCATCCGTGAAGCGTTTGAAAGGTCGGGAGAGATGTGTGTCGTGGCACAGAGCTCTCCCTGGTTTTTTTGTGACGAAGGTTCATAATCGGATTGGACTCACCACCCTTCCGTTCGGTCTCGATACCGTTTTCTCGCCGCTGATCGAGACCTGGGAATGTTTCCTCTTACCGCGTCGCTTGCGCTTGCTGGGCCGCCGCCTTGCGGGCCTTCTTGCCCTTGGCGTTCTTCGGCTTGCTGGCCTGGCCATTCTGCTGGCCGTTGGAGGAAAGCTTGCCACGGGCAGCCAGGTCCTCGCGGCTTCGATTTACCTGATGTGGATTCTTGATGTGACCTCCCCCGCCATTGCTGTGTGGACGATCGGGGCCGATGAAAGGAATCATGGCGCTCAGGGCCGGCTGACCTGGAGGCTTGACTGGCTTGAGCTTGCTATGGTGCCAGTCGCGCTGGATCTTGATGCCTTCCAGCCGATACTCCAGCCACGAATTCCGACGGGCCAGACTCTTCAGCCGATTCTCGGCCGGGCTGACTTCCTCCAGTCTGTCTTCCAGCCGGCGCTTGGCCCGCCCGAGCCACTCCTGCTGGAACTTGGTCGTGCCGGGGCAGGTCTCGATCTCCGCCCGGAGCTTGATCACCTCCAACTGGAGTTTATCCAGATCCGCCTGGACCTTGACCGACAGCTGGAGCTGGTCGTACAGCTCGCTGGCGACAACGGTGGCCAGCTCGTTCAGGCCTTCGACCTGCAGTTGGTGGTAGCCGTTGAACAGCTCGTTCGTGGTCACTGGATCCTCCGTGACAACCTCCAGTTTTGTAAACTGGGGTGGTCGGAATGAAACGCGGCGCGTTGGCGCGTTGCCTCGGGTGGTGGATTGTAAATCTTTTGTTTTTTTACTTCACTTGAGTAATCAATGGCTTACCATTCATGGCTCGAGTGAAGCCCCAGTACCGGAAGTCTCGAGCTTGTCGAGACGACTGGTACTGGGCAATTTCTACCACGCTGTCCTAGGCGCCGCGGCGGCGCTGGCGGAAAAAGGCCCGGGTCGCGGGATCATCGTGATCACGGAACTTACGCGACTCGATGAAACGGATGCTCTGAATGAAACGACCGATGGCCCGACTGATGCGGCGGATCATAGTGACCTCCCTGTTTAACAGCGTGAGTTTCTTTTCGAGGAACACATCGGGAGGCAAGCCCGCGCACTGTGCCCGCTCGCTTTCGCTAGTAGTCAAGTGCGGGGCAGGGCTTATGTTAACCGAAGTTAACGCGCCGCTGCCATTGTCTATCAGAATTGGCTTCAGGAGTCGAAACCCCTTTGGTCAACCATCCAGACGGCCGGATCACGCCATGCTTGTAAGCAACGTGACGCCGGTGCTCTCCCCTCCCTGTGTGTTCCCAGCACCACTCACTACGTTCGGGCGCTGGGCGATGCCCAGTCGTAACGCGTGAAGTGCTGTATAGAATGTTGTAATATTCGTTCCTCACTTGAATCCTCCAACTAATGCTGAAGCGTTCGAGTGAGAAGAGGATGATGTGGCTATCTATCCTCTCACCGTAACCCTTGTTGTGGTCTTGAAAGGTGCGCTCGCTTTGAGTTCAGATTCCTGAACGCTTCAGAAGCCAGATGGCTCGCATGAGGGCCGCTACCGCATTGAGGAAGCCGCAGGCCATCATGATTAGCCGAAGCGGTAGTTCACTGGCAGTCGTAGCAGCTACCATCCAGCCCAGAATGCCCAGGGTTAGAAGGATCAAGATCTTCATTCTCTATCCTCCTGAAAAAGGTTTTGTTTCAACGGGAACAGATTCTGCAACTAGAGATATTCTCCTTCGCTCACTTGGGGTGAGCTACGGCGAACGAGCAGCCTAATGCTAGAGTCAGGGTTCCTACAATCAGCAACACCCCGCACTATGTCCTCTCGCTTCGCACGAGTCCAAATGCGGGGCAGGCACGGCACATTCAGAACTTCAGAACAATGAGTTCTGCAATCAGCAATACACGACCACTGACCGCAGAACTCATTGTTGTGATAAATCTGACCGTCGAACCTGTCGACACGAAAAACGCGGCTCCGATTGAGGACCGCGCGTCATAAATAGGCCACCGCATCGCTCGCCTATTCGTTTGCGCCGCTCCTCAACGGCTACTTGTTAAATTGTATGGTGCGCTTGTCACGAGTTCCTCAACCCTTTTCAAGCATGACCGAGTAGTTTACGCCCCAGCCATAATAAAGTCAAGAGGTATCCTGTGGATACCTTGGTTTTTTGGCTAATTTATGGCTTTTTTAGACTACCTAAACGAAACGTTAAACGACCGATTGACCGTTGAATCTGTACTGAAAGTGACGCTTATATCTTTTGGCCCGACCACACCAACCGGATCAGCCGAAGCTATTTTCTGGCCGCTCTGGGGATTAAAAACCAGTTGCCAGGTTCGGAGCGGCGCGCCGGGCTGATGTTGCCAATCAAGATGGTAGGCCGAACCGTTCGGGGCGGGGGTGGTGTAGGTGAAAACGACGGTTTGCGATTGGCCCGGCTCAATCCGGCTCCAAGCGCCGAACGTCTGGCGGCCAGTCTCACCGGTCAGGCGATAACCATTCGTTTGATCGACTAATGTTTGACCCTCGTTTTGTAACAGGTCGGCGGTCATTTTCGCCGACCCGACTGGTTCCATAAAAAATCCAGCGTCAGGAACTGTGGCCCCGGTGATCCCAACGAACTGCGCGTCGGGCGGAGCGTAGACCCGAATAAAATCTCGATTAGTCGCGCTACTAAGCGCCAGGCCGGATTGGCCGCGGTGCGTGCGAGTGACGACGACGGTGTGACGGAGTAAACTACCATCGACCGTAATAATAGTTTTCACCCGTTCATCGATGACCCGATCGGTTTTCCCACCGCCGAGATTAGTATCGACGACGGCTAAGTAATCGCCGTTAACCGGCAGGAGCGCGCCATCCCAGCCAAGTTGGGTGATTGTTTTTTGCAATTGCGGCTCGCGGCTGTAAACTAGCAGGTCGCCCTGGTTGGCCCGCTTCAGGGTTAAGGCCATGGCCCGTAAAGCGTCAGGGCCATTTAGCTGGGAAAGTTTGGTCAGCATTAACGGCACCAGATCAATTAAAAATTGTTTAGGATTATTCAAAGCTTTATCGTAACCAAATTCGACCTGTTGTTCCGTCGCGGCCACGAAGTTATCGGCCCTAATATCAACCTGATAATGTTCCGGCCGAACCGGCCCGGTCACACGGAGCAGATCTTCCATAATCCCCGGCGTCAAGAACATCATGCCGTCCGGCGTGAAACCGCGATCCTGAGCGTAAAAATTCAACATGGTTTTAGCCGAAGTTGGCAGGTCGAGATACCAGTTGGCATCGTGGAAGGTCCAGTACGGCGCGATGGACAGCAACGGTTGGGGTGGCAGATTGACTTTGGCGCTGGCGTCGGACAAGGCAAACGGACCGTTGCCGGGAGCGTCTAAGATTTTAAATGAACCACGTTCAAACTGGACCAACAAATAGGTGCCCGGA
Organism: Patescibacteria group bacterium; assembly: GCA_041484505.1. Lineage (GTDB taxonomy): Bacteria > Patescibacteriota > Patescibacteriia > SBBC01 > CAIJZX01 > CAIJZX01. Next base: position 228 of record JBGPHQ010000002.1, on the reverse strand, counting down.
AAACCGCCGGTGGCGCGCAATTCATCATTGTTTTGGAAAACTACTAAAAATTCACGTGGTTGGTCCGACCCCAAGATGCCTAGCAAAAACGCGGTCAAATGATCAAGATTATCACCCGCTCCGACTAAACCGTTAATTAACTTTTGCCAGACGGTAAACTGCTCGCGCCACTGGCCCGGAATGTCGCGGGCATCAATGGCGGTCAGGTCGGAGACACTACTGACTGCG
>JBGPHQ010000001.1:0-22234 GCA_041484505.1 Patescibacteria group bacterium | reverse complement strand
GGTTTCCTGTTTGGTCCGGTGATCCTTGACCAGGCGGTACGGTTGGAGCACATAGGAACGAATTTGATTTCCCCAGGCCGCTTCGTGGTATTCGCCGCGCAAATCGGATTTTTCCTGCGCTAATTTAGCGAGATTTAGTTGATGCAGTTTAGCTTTTAAAATTTTCATGGCTGTCTCTTTGTTCTGGGTTTGCGACCGTTCATTCTGCACCGAGACCATGATCTTGGTCGGTAAGTGCACCACGCGCACGGCCGAGTAGGTGGTTTGGACGCTCTGACCGCCGTGTCCCGAAGACAGAAAGGTGTCAATCCGCAAATCTTTCGGATCCAGTTTCACTTCCTCGACGTCATGCAGTTCCGGAATCACCTCCACCAAAGCAAACGAAGTGTGGCGCATTTTTTCGCCGTCGAACGGCGAGATCCGCACTAACCGGTGCACCCCGGCTTCACTTTTCAGGTATCCAAAAGCATATTCACCTTCCACTTCAAAAGTCATGCTTTTAATTCCGGCTTCACCCCCTTTTGATTCATCCAGCACCTTGGTCGACCAGCCACGTTGTTCACAAAATCGCAACAACATTCGCGCCAGCATTTCCGCCCAATCCATCGCGTCGGTCCCGCCGGTCCCGGCGTGAATGCTGATGATAGCGTTCGATTGGTCGTGTTTGTCATTCAACAGCAACGTGAACTCTAATTGCCGGTACTGTTCTTCCAGCGCCGCAACATGACCGGCCACTTCTTGGCGTTGACTTTCTTCGGCCAGCGCCGCCAACTCCATCCAGGACTGCACATCTTGTTCGATGGTTTGCCAACCTTCAACCTCATCTTTCAGCATTTTCAATTCGCGGCTTTTGGCTTCAGCCGATTTCCGGTCCGCCCAAAACTCGGACGCATTCATCGCCGCCTCAAGTTCGCCTATCTGTTGCCGCTTCTGGTCGAGGTCAAAGCAAGCCCCGAGCAGAAGCAATCTTCTGCCTGAGGCTCTCCAATTTTTTCACTAAGTCATTCATAGTATTACGATTCGGCGTAGTCCCGCACCGGAGCGACCGGCGGGAGTGACTGGCGCGCGGGCAACCTTCGCGACCCGGCAATCCGGTCACGAAGGTGTTCCAAACGTTTAACGAGGTCGTTCATAGTCTATGCATTATACCATACGAATTACTATTTGAACCTCGACCCTATTCCAATAGATAGCGATACGCTTGGAGTTGTCCGAATCCGGCCTGCCCTGGAAGCGCATAACGAAACGTGCCGCAAATATTCACCGTGCCGGTGCATATTTCCGATCTCTCCCCGGCGGCGCCCGCGCAGGTTAGACGCGCATTATCGGCCGATTGGTTGACCCAGATATACGGCGCCAACAGTTGGTTTTGACCGGCGGTATCTGGCTTAAATCCACTACCAAAGGCGTTAAATTCAAAGGAATTTTGGTAGGCGCCGGTCAAACATAGTTCACGGCCCTGGTAATAGGTCGGATCAGTGGTAACTTCGGCCACCGAGTAGACCGTATTGGGTGGCGCGGTGTTCGTGTTGACTTGATTATTGACGTTGATCAATCCGGCCGGGTTACTGCTGGTCGTATTTGAGTTCGCCTGGACCGTCGGACAGACCGCGAAAGCACAGTCCGGTTCGGTTCGTCCAACCGCGCTTCCGTCCGGGCACAGCTTCACTTCCTGGGTGCAAGCCCGAGTGGAGTTGGTTAGGTTGGCGTTTCTAGCGGCTGGTTTCGGCGCCAAAGAAAAACTCCAGGCCAGCAAACCGGTCATAATCACCGCAAACACGACCCCCGTGGCCATCAACCGTGTATATCCGCCATGTCGGCTAAGCTTCATAGCGCTTAGTATACCATGTTTCCCGACCGGCTGAAAAAACGCGGGGGCTAATTTATTTTCGCTCTTCTAACGTGACCTTGATTTCTTTCGTTTGGCCGGCGTGATAAATCTTCAGGGTGACCACCTGGCCGGGATTAAAACCGTTCATGATGCTGGCTAGTGAGTGATCGGCGGTAATGGCCGTGCCGTTGACCGTGACGATGATATCGTTTTCAACCAGGCCGGCTTTGTCCGCCGGCGAGCCGGCCACCACGGCCGGACTACCGTCGCTTCCTTTTTGAATTAAGGCCCCGTCCTGAACGGGCAACTTGTTCTGCGCGGCCAGCGTTTGGTTAATGATTACGTAGCGCACCCCGAGATAAGCCCGGGTAATTTTCCCGCTTTGGTTAACGCTGTCCAAGTCGCGCTTAACCAAATTAGCCGGGATCGCAAACCCGATCAGCTGACCCTGGGAATTAACGGCGGTATTAATCGCGATCACGTGGCCGCTTAAATCAATGAGTGGTCCGCCGGAATTGCCGGGATTAATAGCGGCATCAGTTTGAAAAACATCTTCCAGGGTTTCCGATTGTCCGGTCGTGTCGCCGGCCGTGATGGTCCGGGCCTTGCCCGAAATAATTCCCTTAGTCACGGTGTTCCGATACTGGCCCAGCGCGTTGCCGATGGCCACCACCGTTTGACCGATCTGCACCTGGTCAGAATTGGCGAACGTCAGGGTCGGCAGGTCTTTAGCGGCAATCTTAACGACCGCCACGTCATTCGTCGGATCAGTGGCTACGACCTGGGCGTCATATTTCTTTCCGTCGTTCATAACCACGGCGTAGGTGGCTTGGGGATCTTCGACGACATGTTTATTGGTGACAATCAAGCCGTCGCTACCAACGACAAATCCGCTCCCGCCGCCGATGACCTGGTTACCCGGTGGCGACTGCTGACCGAAACCAAAAAAGTTGTCAAACGGCGAACTCGGCTGTTGACCATAGATCGTCGAGTAGTCCTTCGAGATGATGATACTGACCACCGCCGGATTGGCCTGCTTAACGACGTCGACGGTGGCTGAATCCTCCTGGACCGACAACGACTGGGTAGTCGTCGCGCCGGTCGAGGCCGAGATCCTGGTATTTTTTACCGCGGCACTGACCAAGCCGCCCGCCAAACCGCCGACGATCAGGCTGACTAGCACCGCCGCCAGTAAACTGGGTGGGGTGGGCGGCGGTGTAGTGCTTGGCTGGACCGGGTGGGGATGAAGAGTGGTGGGGGTTTCCATAGGTGAAGCGTATGAACTTACTACTACAGTATGTAGTAGGGGTGGCCAGTTGTCAACCCAACCCCGTTTTGGCTAACACCACAAATTATTTTTCTAAGTTTTTTGAGGTGGGAAAACATTAACTTTTTAACCAACGAATCAGCCAAAGTGGAGCTGGGTAAATCCCATTATGTTTAGGCTATTGGCTCTAGCTGAGGAATTGCTGATTTTTATAACCTTGATTAACAGTGCTTGTGGGTGCAAACTGTGGGCGACATATTTTAGTCTACTGGATCGAAAATTGTGGTGAAACCGCGACTGCCGCGCCGTCCGGCGGCCAGGGTCCGGCGGTGATCGTTTTCCCTTTCTGAAAAAGCATGGCGATCCGATATGTGCCGGCTGGCGCCTCAACCATGACTTTACCGATCTGCGGTCCCGGGACAAAGGCTGTCCAGTGGTCGGTTTTTAAAGTGTGGTTAGGGAACCGTTCGGTCTGAGCCGCCGGACAAGTTTGGGTCGTAATCGTCACGGGTGACCAAGTTTCGCCGTCCGATTGAAGCTGTTCCACCGCCCACCAATCCGAGGCGCAGTCAACGGTCGTTTTGATCCAGATCGGCCAACGGCTATCGTTCCGGACGGCCAGCAAGACATCGTCGCCGCCGCGGTAGACCCGTTTATCAACTTGGACGCTTATTTTAACGCCCGGCGGTAAAATTGCTACTTGCTCCCCCTGAAGCTGTTGCGCTTGAAGTAAGGTATTCGACGAGGCCAAGAACAGCAAGAAGAAAACTCCCCACCCGACTGTCAGGGCGATGGCGACAGCAAAGCTGACGCGGCGGGTAACGTTGAACATAAACTAGGGGTTAAGCGCGGCGGCTAAAGTGGTCAGGGTGTAACCTTGGGTTTTTAGTTCGGTCACCAGCGCGGTGATTAGTTGCGGGGTGACATCGTAGCCGGCGTGAAGCGCGACGATCGATCCGCCGGTTTGTTTGGCGACCGCGGTCATGACCCGCTCCTGGGCGGTGGCGACGGTCATGCCGTCCTGCCAGTCATAGGCATCAACGGTCCATAACACGGCGCAGTAACCCTGTTGGTTGAGAAGTTTTAGTGTTTGAGTAGTGTAGGCGCCGCTGGGCGGGCGTAAAATTGGTTTCGGCGTCGTACCCGCGGCAGTAGTAATCGCCGTCTCGGCTTTGCTGATCGCGCTTAACACTTCGGGGTCGGACAGGGTGGTCAAATCGGTGCTGTCGTTGCTTTGACTGTAAACTGCATAGCCGGCGTCAGTGACCGTCTTTAGAACCCCGGGATTCTTGGTCGCGAATGAACCGGCGGAAAAAAAGTCGGCGGGAACGCCAGCAGTTTTCAGGGCCGCTAGGGCCTGCGTTACCTGATCATTGGCGGCTGATAATCCGAGGGTCAGGACCACGCGCTTCGGCGTCCGGAAATTGGAAATCCCGGCCGGACATTTGCTAACAGAAAAACCGGCCCAGTTACCGCTGGCCGCGATGGGGGCGCTGTTGGTGTTGGCGCTATTGGTGGTCGAGGCGTTGGTTGCGGTGGCCGTATTAGTGTTGGCGTTATCCGTCAACAACGAAATACCGGCGTTGGCTGTGTTACTGACCGTGGAGGTGGTTTTCTTTTTTCCCCAAATTAATTTGCCGATCAGCGCTAATACAACCACGACCACTAACACGATCAACCAACGCCCCCAGCCTCCGGATGAGGAGCTGGTTCGACGCGGTTGATAGCGGCGGAAATCACTCATTGATAATTGGCGTCACGGTGGTTGGTCGCCGGGCCAAGTATAGCACAATCGCCCGGTACAAGCCAAAGAATAGTCCAACGAATCCCAGATCACCCAGCACAGTATTTCGGAAGAATGGCAAGCCAGCCAGGTATGACTGGCCGAGTCCGGCCAGCGTATGCGGATACATGGCCTGGAAAGCCCACACCGCGGCGTTGGTCGCCAGGAAGAATACGACCGATCCGGCGAGGCTGAACAACACTACCCTGCTGAAGACCAATCGCCGTCGGAGCTTGAGGCCGAACAAATTGCTGACCGCGAACGAACCGTAAACCGTGGCCATGACCGGCAAGGTATAAAATCCGATCATCAGATCACTAGCTAACATGGCCGCCAGCGGCACGGCAAAAGTCCACCGCCGCGGTAAGTAAGCGCCGCTGAAGAGGGCCATGGCGCTGATCGGCGCGACATTGGGCGGGAGCGGTAACCAGCCGGCGTCGCGCATGACGCGGATCACGGCGCCAAAAACCACCAGACCGATCACCGTTAAGACGGTTGATGAGGGGCGGCGGATCATAGCGGTTGACGGGTCAGGGTCACTTCGTTGCCCTGTTCAAGCGGGCGAGCGCTCAGATCGGCCACCAACACGCCGTTGACGCGCACTTCCCAGCGACCGGAGAGATCGTCGGACAAGCCGAGGTACCGTTGCAAGTAAATTGATGAGCCGCGGCTGACATATTCAAACGACGACTGGCTAGCCGCCGCGGCCTGGCTCAAAGCTTCCGTTAAAGTGCCGTATTTCGGCGCGGTCACGGTTCGCCATTCACTAGACCACAGTCGCACCGTGACCGGAATAGTTAACGGCACGGTGATTGAATTACCAAGAATCCGTCCGCTCGTTACGGCCGTTGATTTGACCGCGGTGGTCGAACTGGAAAAACGCAGTGGCGACAGGAAGACCGTCGATAAACCGACGGCCATAACTAAAGCTAGGCCCACGTCGCGCCAAATCGTTAAACGCGGCGCCGCGGACATCGCGGCCGGGGAGGTTTTTATCTTCGCCACGACTGGCGCACTCGTGATCGGTGCCGCCTGTATAAATGTGCGACTATCACGACGGAGCTTACCCCTCCTGCCGAGCCGGCCCTGAGCTGGCCGAAGGGAGGAGGGGTGGTGCGAAGCCCCGGAGTGATGGGAGTTAGAAGCTTTCAAGTTTCCACTCGATCGTGTCATTGCTTTTTGCTTGATAATCTTTAGCTCCAACATCGGCCTGTTGGCCATTGACGTAGAAAGCCCAGAATTGATGATCGCCGGGTTTTCGCCCGTCGATCGTGTTGACAAACCCCTGGGCGGAGACATCGACGCCGTGTTTAGACTGCAGCAATTCTAGAGCATTTTTCCCGGTTTGGCCAGGGTAAGTAATGCTGGGCGCGGCGTTGGTATTCGCCGCGACATTAGTATTGGCCAAATTGGCATTTTTGGCGGGCCCCTTGACGGTCGTCGTGAAGCTACAACGCGCGCCGGTGACAGCCAAGCCGGCGACGAGGATTAAAACGAGTGAGAAACGTTTCATATTGTTGGTGGGTTACGCCTGAACTTTAGTGGATCAGGCATGAATAAAGTTCCCGCCAACGTGTTGAGCGAGTATCTTGGAGCGCCAATGATACGGGCCTTTCCACGAAGGTCTTGTCTTCGAATAGGGTTCGACTTCCCCATTCCGGCGTCCGAGTGTACGGTGGCGGGACCCTGCAGGGATTTAACCTGCTTGCCGTTGAGTGAATTGTAATCGTATACTCCACGTCTGTCAACCAGCACATCATCATCCGTTCATGCCACACCGCGGGTTTTCCGGCGGAGCCGGACAAGCGAAACCCGTGGTGTGGTGAGGGTGATTAATAATCCAACCCCTTGGTCGTACTAGGCTTATTTGGTATAGACTTTTTTGGAGTGCGGATCCAGCGATCAAAAACCAGAACTAACAATACCCCAAGCAACCAGTAAACGGCAGAAAAAAGTAAGCCTATGCCCGAAGTAAATAATGTCTCGAACAGGTTGATATCAATACCAAACATTATCCACCAGAAGAGTGGAGCGACTAATGCAGCAAGCGCTGTGGCCGGAACCCACATGATCAATAGTGTCTGCCAATCTCTGCCCGGCATTAAATGACGAACCCAGAGTACAGTAATAACTGCTGGCCCAAACATAGCTAACGAGAATAGCATTGATCCTACCAAAATAAATAATGTGCCCAACCAAGACCAAGAACCCTGGGGAAGTATATTGAGAATATCCCAAGTTAAAGTGAAACGACCCAGCGATAACAGAACTGCAAAAACAAAATAAGAAATGAAGACTGATCGAATATATTGCCACGTCATATACTAATAATCCAACCCCCTGGTCGCAATAATTCCGGTATCGTACGGATGTTTGATTTTCTTCATCTCGGTCACCAGGTCGGCATACTTCAACATCCAATCTATTTTTTTATGGCCGGTCCAAATCAGGTGCGTCTGTTGAGCGGCTTTGTTTTTCGCCCGGTCTTTAAACATCTGTTCGACCGGTTTTTGTTCGAGCAGTCCCTCCTCGACCGCCGTCCCAAGTTCGTCCAGCACCACCAATTGATAAGCCCCGGACAATAGTTTTTGCCGACTCAGCTCCAACGCTTTTTGGGCCGCGGCTTTGTGTTGGTCTTCTGATTTGACATCGTTTAGGATTTTATAAAATCCTTCGCCCATCACAAATATTTCCACGCCCAACTTGCGCAAGCTCGTCCGCTCGCCGCTCGGCCATTTGGCCTCTTTCATGAACTGCAAAAACAATATTTTCCAGCCGTAACCGGCCGCGCGAACAATCGTCCCGACGGCCGCGGTGGTTTTGCCTTTGCCGTGGCCAATGTAAGCGTGAACTAAGCCACGGTTTATTGAACGAAGTGCTGGTGGTGGTTTTTCCATTACATGTCACCGTCCGGGTTCAATCCCGCACGGTGGGGTGGGAATTACAGATGAATCTTTTGCGACCAACCGTAGATGTACGGCAGTTTGTACTCTTTCCCCTGCCAGGCGTGAACAAAGCCAATCACCATCCCGGCGATTGATAAGGCCCAAGCCACGAAGCCCAGGACCGGCACCCACAGCAGGACCGAAGCGAGGATCGAAATGATCAACAGCACCACCCCCTGCTTGGCATGGAACTGGACGAACGCGTCGCCGCGCTTGACCACTAACATCACCAGGCTGAGAATCCAGACGTAAGACAGCGCGGCCATCAGGTTGCGATCGGTGGTGGGCGGAATTTTATTGATTTCCGCTGAGACCTTGCCCATCGCCACATCGACTTTACTTGAATTCGGTTGTTTATTATCCGGCATAAGTTATTATCCTTTCAGTTTGAAGTATACCACTCTTTGTTGTATTTCATCAATACCATAGAGGCGGGTTTGAAACCCGCCCCGATGGTATTTTGTTTTTGTCTCCGTTATGAATGTATTAACTGCACCCGGTCGTCGTCCCGCACTCAATGCAGACCATGCAGGAACCGTTGCGCTTCATTTTCATCGAGCCGCAACTGGTGCATGAATCGCCGGTAAAACCTTGGGCCTTGGCGGTCAGACGGGTATCCGGTTCGGTGGCGCTCATGTTGACCTGGCTGGTAGCGGTGACGGTTGTCTTAACGGTCACCGGCGTCGACGCCGTGCCGGGAAGCTGGCCTTGAACCGGGTCGTTAGTGTGGTCCGGTTTGACTTGAACTAGGTCCTCACGATTGAGATATTCGTAGCCGAGTAGGCGGAAAATGTAATCGAGAATGCTGGTGGCCATTTTCAAGTTCTCGTGGCCCTGGACTGGGCCGGCCGGTTCAAAACGGGTGAAAGTAAAGGTGTCGACGTACTCCTCGAGCGGAATACCGTACTGTAAGCCCTTCGAGATGGCGATGGCGAAACAGTTGATCAGCGACTTGTAGGCCGCGCCGTCCTTATACATATCGATAAACACTTCGCCCAGGCGACCGTCATGGTACTCGCCGGTCCGGATGAACACTTTGTGGCCGCCGACGATTGCTTCCTGGGTCCAGCCGACGCGTTTGGCCGGTAATTTCTCTTTGACCGCCCGGGCGGCGCTGATGTCCTGAATAGTTTTTGGCGTTACTTCCGCGACTGCTTCGTCCGCGTCGCCGAGAGCGGATATTTCGTCCGCTTCGCTGGTGCTGTTTAAGGGCTGGGAAAGTTTCGAGCCGTCGCGATAAAGGGCCACCGCTTTCAGCATCATCTGCCATGAATCCCAGTAAACCTGTTTAACTTCTTCAATCGTGGCCGCGGCCGGCATGTTAATCGTTTTAGAAATAGCGCCCGAGATGAACGGTTGGACCGCGGCCATCATTTTGATGTGGGCGCGGTGGGCAATATAACGCTGGCCCTTCAGACCGCAAGTGTTGGCGCAGTCGAAGACCGGGTAGTGTTCTTCCTTCAAGTGCGGCGCGCCTTCAATCGTCATCGTCCCAACCACGTACTCATTGGCGGCCGCGATCTGCTCGGAGGTGAAGCCGAGCGCGCCCAAAACGTTAAAATTTGCATCGTTGACCTGACTGGTCAGGTTCAGGCGAGTTAGGATGTCCGCCCCTAGGGTGGCGCTATTGAAGACGAAACGAATATCGAAAGCCCCGACCAGGGATAGTTCCACCCGGGCCAGGTCCGCGCCGGTCAAACCCTTAACTTTTAAGCTGTCATGGTTGATATGGGGCGCGCCGCTAAGCGTCCCCGTCCCGGTGCAATAGTTTTCAATTTCACGAACTTGTGATTCCGCGTAACCGAGGCGGCGGAGCGCCTTGGCGACCGATTGATTGACGATTTTAAAGTATCCGCCGCCGGCTAGTTTCTTGAATTTGACGATGGCGAAGTCCGGTTCGACGCCGGTCGTATCGCAATCCATAATCAAACCGATGGTGCCGGTCGGGGCGATGACGGTCACCTGGGCGTTACGAAAACCGTATTCGTTCCCCCATTGTAACGCCCGATCCCAGGCATCGCGGGCCGATTTCAACAGGTATTCCGGGGCGGCGGTCGGGTCGATTCCGGTCTGGAAAATAGTTAAACCTTCATATTCGCTGTCGGGCGCGTGGTAAGCGGCGCGGCGGTGGTTGCGAATAACGCGCAACATGGGCTGACGATTTGGTTCGTAGCCCGAAAAGGCGCCTAAGTGACTGGCCATTTCGGCGCTGGTGGCGTAGGCTTCGCCGGTCATCAAAGCGCTGATTGAACCGGCGATGGCCAGGGCTTGTGGCGAATCGTACGGCACGCCCATGGTCATTAGGATCGTCCCCAAGTTGGCGTAACCGAGACCGAGGGTGCGGAACTTGTAGGACAGGCGGGCAATCTCTTTACCCGGAAATTGCGCCATCAGCACCGAAATTTCCAAAGTGATCGTCCATAGTCGGCAGGCGTGCTTGAAGGCGGCGGTGTTAAACACCCCGGTTTCCGCGTTGGTGAAGTGCGCCAGGTTGATCGAAGCTAAGTTGCACGCGGTATCGTCCAGGAACATATATTCGGAACACGGGTTCGAACCGTTGATGCGACCGTCGGCGGGACAGGTATGCCATTCATTAATGGTGGTGTCGAATTGCAAGCCGGGATCGGCGCAGGCCCAAGCGGCAAAAGCCACCTCGTCCCATAACCGGCGGGCCGGAATTGTCCGGGCCACGTCGCGGCTAGTGCGCCAGAGCAGATTCCAGGGCTGATCATGCTCGACCGCCGCCATGTATTGATTAGTCACCCGGACGGTGTTGTTGGCGTTCTGGCCGGAGACGGTGTTGTAGGCGTCGTCTTCAAAATGGGTGGTATAAGTCGGCAGGTCAAGCTGGTCGTGTCCTTGAGCCACCAGCGACAGGGCGCGCAAAATGTAAGCCAGCGGCACATGGCGTTGCAGGGCCTGACGCACCGCCCGGCCGAGCGCGGCGTTGGTGCGGTAGTCAGTGGTGTTTTCGGCCTTGGCGATCCGCATCACTGATTGTAACTCGCGCGCATTAATTTTACTGCCAGCCACCAGGTCGGCGACTTTTTGTTCTTCCACCATTTTCCAATTAACAAACTCTTCCACGTCCGGATGGTCGGCATCGACCACGACCATTTTAGCCGCCCGGCGGGTGGTGCCGCCGGACTGAATGGCGCCAGCCGAACGATCGAAAATTTTCAGGAACGACATTAGCCCGGAACTCGAGCCGCCGCCCGAAAGTTTCTCGCCGCGGCCGCGCAAGTTGGAAAAATTACTGCCCGTCCCGGAACCAAATTTAAATAGGCGAGCCTCGCGGGTCACCAGGTCGAAAATACCGCCTTCATTGACCAGGTCGTCATTAATTTTTTGAATAAAGCAGGCGTGGGGCTGGGGATGGGTGTAAGCGTCCGTCGATTGCTTGACGACGCCGGTTTGCGGCTCGACATAATAATGACCTTGGGGTTGGCCGGTGATGCCGTAGGCCCAGTTGAGACCGGTGTTGAACCACTGCGGTGAATTCGGGGCGCCCATTTGTTTGATTAACATCGCCTCCATTTCGTCCTGATAAGCTTGCGCGTCTTCGGCCGTGGCAAAGTAACCGTGTTGCTCGCCCCACCAACGCCAGGTCCCGGCCATGCGCCGAACCACCTGTTTAACGCTCCGTTCGCCGCCCCGCAATTGTTGGCCATCGGCGCCGACCTGCGGTCGACCCTGATCATCAACCAGCGGCACACCGGCCCGGCGGAAATATTTCTGCGCCAAAATATCGGTCGCCACCTGGCTCCAGGAGAGCGGCACCTCAACCTCCTTCATTTCCTTGACGATCGTGCCGTCCGGATTCTTAATCACCGAATTGCGTCGTTCGTATTTTACCTGGGCCAGCGGATCCTGGCCAGCCATGGTATATAGTCGCTGGATCCTCAGCCCGGAACCGCGGCGGGCGGTCACCGGCGAGCTGGTGGTGGTGCGGTGACGATCGGTCGCGGTGATGGTCTCGGACATAGTCGGGGGCGAATTAATTATTGGCGGTTTTTGACTTACGGCGTTTGGTTTTAGCCAGGGCGTTTAGCTCCCGTTTAAATGATTCGACATCCTGGAATTGGCGGTAAACTGAGGCGAAACGGATGTAGGCCACCTGGTCGACGCGTTGGAGGCGTTTCATGGCTAGTTCCCCGATCTGCTGGGAAGTGATTTCGGTTCGGCCACGTAGCTGGATATCACGTTCGACCTGTCCGATCAGACGTTTGAAAGCCTGGGCGGTGATGGGGCGTTTTTCCAGGGCTTTCCGCAAGCCGTTTTCCACCTTCTCGCGATTGTACGGTTCATGCCGTCCGTCGCGTTTAATCACCGTCAGGTTTAGGATTTCCACCTCTTCGACCGTCGAAAACCGGTAACCGCAACGGTCGCACTCGCGGCGGCGGCGAATAGCTAGGCCTTCGTCGGTCACGCGCGAGTCCATGACGCTGGTATCGGTATTGTGACAGGACGGACACTTCATAGGCAGTGGTGAACCATTCCAGAATATTATAGTCTACCCGATAACGTTAGTTTGTGGTCAATCCAGCGCCACTTTGGCTAAACACTTAATAACTATTAAAGTAATTATGTACTGGATAAACAGGAACCTAGCAAATATTCACGAATCAACCAAAGTGGCGCTGGTTGGTAGGGTGGGCACTTCATAGCGGACGGTTTTTTATCACCCAACCTATTTCGATTAGGGCCTGATCGGATTTCGAGTCAAAACGAGCACTTTCTTATAATTGCTGGTTAATATTAATCGGCCCCAACCCCGCCACTCCGGAAAACCTGGAGGACGAAGCCCACACCGGGCGGCCCCTGGGGGTGCCAGCCGATGATCGAGAGCGAATTTCGTGTAAATGTTCTTTTAGCTGTGTTTGGCTCGGTGGACAACTGCCCGAACTACTACATCTTGTGTTTGTAACAGGCATTATACCACTACATCTAGGGTCAGTCAAACCCCAGGCATTTCCTTACTTTTCGACCTTTTTCAGTGTTTAAGCGTCCGATTCACAATTTTTTTCCGACGCTAAAGAATCTTCAGGGTGTGGATAATCATATTATTAAAAGTCTGGTCTGGTTTTATTTTGGCTCGTTTATAAAACCCCCCAGTAATAACAAAACACCCCCCTAACGGGGTGGAATGTGTAAAAACCCAATTGTTTTTGCCCGTTATAGCATCTTCTTCCGAATGAAGGCCGGGATTTCCAGGTCTTCTTCCGGCGCCGGTTTAGGAACCGGGCGCGAAATGGGCGGATTGAAAGATTGCGGCGGGGTGGACGGAGTGGATATCATGGACGGTTTTGAGCGTTCAATCGGCAAACTCGGTTCAAAACCCGAGCTACCGGCCACCACAACCTTCTTGGCTGGTCGCGAGCCGCCGCCCTTGCCGAAGCCGGTGGCGATGACGGTCACTTTAATTTCGTCTTTTAACGTATCGTCAATGACCGCACCGAAGATGATCTTGGCGTTCTGATCGGCCGACTGGGTGATCACGCGGGCGGCTTCGTTGACTTCGTACATGCCCATGTTCTGGCCGCCGGTGATAGTGAACAGGATACCGCGCGCGCCGTCGATCGGCACTTCCAACAGCGGCGAATCGATCGCCGCTTTGGCGGCGTCCACGGCGCGATTTTCACCCGTACCGCGGCCGATGCCCATTAAAGCGGTGCCCTGGTCTTTCATGATCGCTTTGACGTCGGCGAAGTCAACGTTAATCAAACCCGGGACGGTAATCAATTCGGCGATGCCCTGAATCCCCTGGCGCAGAACATCGTCCACCACTTGGAATGACTCCAGCAACGATGTTTTCTTGTCGATAATTTGTAACAGCCGATCGTTAGGGATGGAAATGATGGTATCAACCTGGCCGGATAGTTCATTGTATCCCTGGTCGGCGATGGTGCGGCGCTGGACCCCTTCAAATGAAAATGGTTTGGTGACGATCGCGATGGTCAGCGCGCCGAGGTCTTTAGCCACTTCGGCGATTAAGGGCGCGGCGCCGGTGCCGGTCCCGCCGCCTAGGCCGCAGGTAATAAATACCATGTCGGCGTCCTTGAGCAACTCGCGAATTTCATCTTGGTCCTCTTCGGCCGCTTTCCGACCGGTCTCCGGATCCATGCCGGCGCCCAGACCGCGGGTGGTGGTTTTGCCGATGTGGACTTTCACCGGCGCGGCGTTATGGTGCAGGGCCTGCGCATCGGTATTAATCGCCACAAACTCAATCCCCCGTATTTTTTGTTGCATCATCCGGTTGACGGCCGAGCCGCCCGACCCGCCAATACCAAGCACCTTGATTTTAGCGAAGGTTTCGATATCTGGTTTAACTTCCATCGGCGAGCGGGAGGTCATGAGTTTAGTTTAACAAAGTTAGATAACCGAGGCAACCGGTCGGACGAAGCGGTGAACACTTCAGGTGTTCAGGTCGTCTTTAGGGTAAGAGGCTCTTAAACCAGCGCCGCATACCGTCCACCGTATCCCCGACATTGCCGAAACTGGGGAGCTTACTGAGCAGGCCGCGACCGTTTTGCGTGTCGGCCGCCCAGCTGGCTAAGCCGAGCGCAGTGGTAAAAGCCGGATCTTGAACTTTATCAATCGCGCTGGTGTAGCCGTGGGGAAAACCGACGCTGACTGGCAACCGGAAATCGCGTTTACCAATTTCGACTAGGCCCGGCAGTTTGGCCCCACCGCCGGTGATGATGATGCCGGCCGGCAACAGCCCGGAGCGATCGATCGATTGCAATTCTCGGTCGACCATCTTATCAATTTCTTCGACCCGCGCTTCAATGATTTCTGCGATCTGATGGCGGGAAATATTGACGTCATCTCCGCCCAGGTCGTGCAGATTAACCTGATCGTGTTTGCCGACCTCGTTCGGGTTGGCGGTGCCGACTTCGAGTTTGACTTTTTCCGCCAGATCAATGGAAATGCGCAAACCGATGGCGATGTCATTCGTAATGTGACTGCCGCCAATTGGCAAGACTTTGGTATGGAGCACATCTCCTTCTTCAAAAACCATCAGGCTGGTCGTGCTGGCGCCGATGTTCAACAAGGCCACCCCCAGGTCCTTCTGACGCTTGGTGACGCAGGCCAAGGATGAGGCTAAAACCGCCAGGACCATGTCGTCGATGCTAACGCCGGTGCGGTAAATGGCTTTTTGTAGATTTTTTATTTGGGCGATTTGGCCCTCGATGATCTGGGCGTCAACTTCGAGACGCATGGCCGACATGCCGAGCGGATCTTTAACGCCGTGTTGATTGTCGACCGTGTAGGAACGCGGAATAACGTGCAGGATCTCGTAGTTTGGTGGCGCGGCCACCGCTTGGGCCGCTTCGATCACGCGGTCGATGTCGTTTGGTTTGATTTCCCCGTCAGCTTTGGCGACCGCCACAATGCCGTGGCTTTCGATCGAGGTGATGTGCGTGCCGTTGATGGCCACCGTCGCGTGTTCGGCCGGCACGCCGGTCATTCGTTCGGCCTTCTCCAAGGTGACCGAAATCGACGAGACGGCGTCTTCGATGCTGGTAATCGTGCCTTTGGAAATACCGTCGGCCGGTCCTTCAGCCGCGCCGAGAATATGCAACCCCTCCACTCCCACCTGGCGCTGGGCGACGACGACGCGAATAGCCGATGAACCGACGTCAAGCCCGGTAAAAAGTTCGGTTTTAGACATGGCGAGAATCAGCTGGTCGGTCAAACATACGTGGCTTCAGTATATACCAATTGCCTCAAAAAACGAAGCCTGTGGATAACATTGACTGAACACTAAAAGTGTACGGTGGTGTTTAGGCGCCGAACAACTTAACGAGGTACGGCCAAAAGACCATTAGCCCGACCGCGATCGCCGCGCTAGCGGCCACCACGACACTAGCCGCCATCAAATCTTTGATGATATGAACGTAGGGGTGGATGCGTGGCTCAAGCAGATCGGCCAGCCGTTCGACAATCGTATTGACTAACTCCAAGACTAAGACTGAGGACACCACTAAAACGATCGCCACGGCTTCCGACCGGGGAATTTTCAGGACGATCGTCAAGATCAAAACCGCCGCCGCTAGCACCGCTTGGATGCGGAAATTGTTTTCGGTGGTTAACGCGTGCCATAAACCGTGCCCGGCATGGCGGAGACTGCGGACGAATTTCGGAAAATTTATAGTGGTCATGAGAGCCGCCGTTCGAACCGGGCCCAGCGCCGTTGGTCGGCGGACGTCTGATGATCGAGCCCGCGCAAATGGATCAAACCGTGTGCCAGCAACATTTTTAATCGGGCCCGATAAGTTTGGCCCTGTTGACGCGCTTCCCGGCGAATGACGACCGGACAGAGCAAGACCTCGCCGTCCAGGATGTGGCGCGCGGCGCCACGCGGTCGATCATGAACATAGTCGAAGGACAGCACGTTCGTTGGCCGCGCCCGGCGGCGATAGCGCTTATTCCACTGCTGACTGATCGCCGGGGGGGCAATGGTGACGGCTATCCGGCCGGTCAAACCCAGACGCCGTCGAGCGCCACTGGTCCAGCGGTGCACCACCGCGGGACTAACTCCAGCCGGGGTTAGAAAATTATAGACCGTGCGGGTGAAGCGGTTAAGTCGTCGCGACAAGTTTGAAACTCTTCATCATCAGGTCGAACGTCGTCCAATAATTTAGCTGGGTCAAGCCGGTCGCCGTGTAGGTCAGGCCGTATATTTTCGTCCCCTTTAACAGGTAGACCGAGGCGCCGTCTGGACTGATCAGACCTTCTAGACCGTTGATGGCGACGGATTTAGTCAGGCTGATTTGATCGGTTGGATAATTAGCTTGATACCATTGCGACAGCGTCTGGTTGGCGGTGTTGTCATAACTACGGACCTGGAAAAATTCACCGGTTTGCGTGGTCGGGGTAATTACCAGTAGTCCGCTTGATTCATTGGTCGTCCAGCCGGTGGGAATTAACAGGCTAAAAGTCTGAGAGGCGTTCGTGACCCGCTTGACTAAGGCCGAGCCTTCCAACTGACCTGCCCCCTTCGGATTATAGAGGTTGGCTAATTCACCGATGACCGTGCCGTCGGGGCGAGTTTGTCTGCCGTCAATAAAAGTATCGCCGTCGGTGTCGGGATTACTGGCATCGGTCCCGTAGACCAATTCTTCGACGTTGGTTAACCCATCACTATCGGTGTCGGCGCTGGACGGCAGGGGGCCGCTGACGGCCGAGGAATTAGTATTGGTCGAGGTGTTAGTGTTGGCATTAGTGTTGACAACCGTGTTGGTGTTGTCATTGGCGGTCGTGTTAGCATTCTCATTTGCCAAGTTTGTGTTGACGGTCGGGTTGGTGTTGAGATTGGCGGTCGTGTTCGTATTCAGGTTAGTCAGCGCGGTGTTTGAAGTGTTGAGGTTGGCGTTGTTAGCGTTGGTTTTAACCACCCGGTTAAAAACGTACAGTCCGGCTACCCCGAGACCGGCTACGACTACCACCACGGCCAGTATGATCGCCAGCTTCTTAGTGGTTTTTGCGCCGGGCGGACCGCCGGGGACTGAACCGGCGCTACGAAAACGCTCCGGCATGGTATGGACCGGCGGTTGTGGCGGGACAAACGGTTGGGGCGCGTCCGGTGGTAACGGAGCGCTAGGCATGACTGGGTTCAACGGATTCAGCGGCGGGGTTTGGGGGGTGGTGTTTTCAAACATAGGTGTACGATTTGATTGATAATTGAAACGGGCCGGAAAAATTATTTAGTTGAGTTAGGGTGGTTAAGTTGATCAATCGCCTGGCGCAAGTCTTGCGGACTAGGCGGCCGATAGGACGGCGGCAGGGTGGTCGGGACATTGGTCACGGTGGAGCGTTGAAAGGTCGGGCGACTGCTAGTGTTCGTCACGGTCGCCGTGTTTGACCCGGCTGTATTGTTCGGTCTTGGCTGGGCTCGTTTAGAGCGGTAGCTGACC
Organism: Patescibacteria group bacterium; assembly: GCA_041484505.1. Lineage (GTDB taxonomy): Bacteria > Patescibacteriota > Patescibacteriia > SBBC01 > CAIJZX01 > CAIJZX01. The sequence continues at coordinate 4,488 of JBGPHQ010000001.1, read as the reverse complement.
GTAACCGCGACCCCGGCCGCCACCACTACCAACACCGCTCCCCCCATTATAACGACTTTTCGATATCGCGCCAACCAGGGGCGAGGCGCCACGGCCATCGGCAAATTTGGCATTAGGTCATCAGGCATAGGTTAAGATCCGACGTGCCGGGCGTAATTAAAGCAGTCGCAACTATTAGGCGCGGCACAAATGTTGCTCGGTGACGTGCCGCTGATAAAACTTCCCGGACCGGTATATTCCATCGTGGTGTATAGGTCAACCCCACTCCCGGCCGCGCGATAACCATAGAGATGCGAGTTGGCGGGACAGGTAAAAGTCTTGGTTGATTCCGCCCAGCAAGTCGCCGCTTCGTACGGCGGCTGGCACTGCGCATTAAAAGTATTGGTCGGATCTAGCGGTAACGTCTGGCCGAGATCTACCCCTAGCGTCGCTGGCCAGGACGGCCACTTCGAAGTCGTGAAACCGATAATGTATGAACCGCTAGCCAGGGCGGGGTAGGCGCCGTTTTTGGTTTTATCTTGCTCGAGGGCCAGCTTCATCGAGGTCAGGTCTTGGCGTCGTTTAGTATCGCGGATCAGCTGGGCTTTTTGATCGACGTTACCCAGGTTAGTATTGAAAGCTAGGGCCGCTAACATTTTATCAGCCATTGTGACCGTGTCCGGGCTGGCGTTATTTGAGTTGTAGTCAAAGACAAACATCAAGCCGCGCATGGCGACGCCATCGTAATCAGTCACCCCGACGTAGGTCGTGGTGCCGGATCTGACCGCCGGATAGCCGGCCACCGTGGTCGATGACGCGCCGGTATCGAGCGGAAAACGTTTAGCGAACCAGTCACTGGGCGAAAGAAAATCATCGTTCTTGAAAATCAGCAGACCAATCGTGTCGCGGCTAGTGGCCGATTCCTTGAAGAAGAAACTCTTGAGACGCGTGGGATCGGTGATGTTGACACCCTCGATTGAACCGAGCGTGTTGGGTGCGACCGAGGTCGGGGCGCCGGCATAGCTAAAGTCCGGTAGCGGCGTCGTGTTATTGTCGCGGCAGTAGGACATTCTAAAATTGAAATCCTGACAGCCATTGGCGGTTAAATCGCAGTTGGTCGAGGCGTCGGTAAATTGCCAGGGGTTGACGCAAAACTCCACCCGCGCGTTCGCCTGACCCTCAATTTTCCGATTGACCGTTTTAGTCAGTTTGTCAGTCGTGATGGTGGCGGTCGCTTTGATCAAAGTGGCGCCGTTGGCGTTGGCTGTGACCGCGGCGGCGGACGGTGAAATATTGGCCGTCGTGGACATACTGACTGCGGCGACCGTTGATTTTTCCGATGACCAGGCCCAGGACCAATCATAACTGCCGCTGACCGGCGTAATCGGGGTGGTCATGTTTTGGGAGTAGGCCGTCGCCATGAAACCGGAGTGGTTGGCATCGGGGTGCGTTTCGCCTGCGGCCGTAAAGTAATCGTCGGTCGGACTGATCGCCACCGTATCGATGGCGCAAATGTTCTGGCCGGCCGTGAATTTCAAAGGTGTCCCGGTCGGATCGGCTAGCACCCCGTTCGCGCCACGAATGGCTACGGCCTGGGGCGTAACCCGGGTCACATTGATATCATCACACCAGACTTTAGATTTGGCGTTAGTAAAGCAGTCGAGCGACAGGTCCGAACTGTCATTGGACGTATTGGTCACGATAAAGTCCAGGTACTTCCAGCCACCGGAAGATTTATCAAACAATCCCGGCGCGATGGTGGTGCTACTAGACAGATCGTATTTACAACTAAACCCGGTCGCGCAACGGGTAATCAAGCCCGCTCGATTATCGCCGTTCATCATATCTAACATTTCCACCTTGACCCAACCAGTCACCCGGAATGAAGCTTGGTTATCGTGGGTATTTGGCAAGTTTTGGGCGGCGTAGGCTTGGTTATTGCCGGTACAGTTCGCGCAATCAGCCAGCACGGAAAATCCACTATGTCCGGCCGGCAGATCGGTTGATTGCTTAGCCTGCGCCAAACTCCAGTCGGTTGGCCCGCCATTATTATCCGCCGTTTCGAAACTCGGGTTGTTGACTACCACGGTTTGACTGGCGTCCTCAGTATTAGGCGTGAGGGATAATTTCTGTTCGTTAGCGCCGGTGACTAACCCCGGTTGATAAGAGATGGTGCCACTAGATTGATTATTTAGTAACCCGACCGAACCGTTCACCACCCGCACGCCGTCCTGGTATTGCACCGTGTCGGTCGTGACTGTCCGCGCGTCAAGCGGCTGGTCGAAGGTAATTTGGGGCGCGGTGTTGCGGCAGATATTGGTGCTGCCCGGAGCGGGCGAAGTGCCCGTTACCTTCGGGCGCGCGGCGCAACAGCCTAGTCCATTAGCGCCAGGGTAACTGCAGGCGGTGCCCGGTGTGGTAACGGCGCAGTCAGCATCACCAGCCACGCCGAACAAGCACGACTTAGCGCATGATACCGGTAGTGTCGCCGTGACCGTATATGGCAAAGAATTGCTTGATTGAATGCCTTTCACCACTCGCACCTCGTTCGGAGCGATGGCCGCGGCGGCCGGCACCCGCACGGCAATGGCTTTATCGGTCCAGCCGGGCGGGTTAGGGTAAAGGGAAACGGAGGTCGCGGTCGGGCTACCGATGGGAGTGAAAGTCACCTGATCGCCGGCGGCCTGAGTGGTGAAAGTGTGACCGGTGACCGTCGCCGGATCATTCCGTAGTCCGGTCAGGGGAAATACTTTGCATATCCCCGGTTCAACCGGGTTGGTGTTGACGGTAAAGCCGGCGGCGAAAGTTGTCGACCCATCATCGTTACGCACCACTTTAACCGGCACATTGCCCGGGCTTAGACCGCTTGGCACTTCCCGCACAATCCGTTCGTTCCACCAGGAATCCCCGCATTGCGCTTGATCGGGAACGAGGCCGTTAGTCGAGTCAGAGAACACGACTTCACTCTTGGCTGAATCATAAGCGCCGAACCAGCAACCTTTAATAGTCGTCCAGTTGCCGACCGGGCCGTTATCTTTGTCCAGTCCGTTAATCACCGGCGTACAATTTCCGTTGACGCAAGCGGACGCGCCACAAGATTCGCCCAAGGCGTTAATTGAGCACTGGCTGGAAGCAGTGCAAGCGGTCGGGCTATAGGTCAGCGTGAATTTCGGCGAGGTATATGATTGAGCCGAGACGGTCACGTCGGTCGCCCCTTTTGACGGGTCGGGATTGCCCGTCACGGCGCCGGTCGGCGGCGGCGATAATGTTTTAACCGCCGCGGTGGTATCGCTGAGCGGCGGATTGATAATACCGACCGCGATGTTGCTCGAAGCCCAAGTAAATTTCAGTCCGTTACTAGTCAACGCATGGCAGGCATTATCCATTGGCAGGGCGGACATTTGATACGGCGTGAAGTTCGCATTGTTCGTGGTTAGCGCGCCGTTCGGGTTGAGACCGATGTTGGTCACGCCGCATAAATCTGCGCCGGCTTGGGTCGTAAATTGCCAAGTATAATCGTTTGCTATCGGTAGACCGCTACTGCGGGGGAGCGGGGCGGCTTTGATGCCCGTCGTTAGTAGCACCTGATATTTTTTACTCGGTTCTAAATTATCGTTCGGGGTCAGGATAATTAAATTCCCGGCAGTTGTGACCGACGCATTGACCAAGGTTTTACAATTAAAAGACGTGCAGACTGACAGTCTGGCGGTCGTATTATCCACCGTGGTTGGATCAAGCGGGACGTTAAACCGAACGGTCATGACTGAATTAAGACAGGCCGCCGCGTCGTTCTTGTACGGATTCGGACTGGGGTAAGTGCCACTGCCGGTATTACAAGCGCTATCCTCCACGACCGTCGGCGCGGGGCCGGTGCCGGTCGGATTGATATTACGACTCAGAACGTTGAACGGCAAAGCATTGCTTAATCCGCCGGAAGTTTGCACCCGCACATTTGTATTCTGCGAGACCGCCGCCGAGTTGACCTGGATGTCGGAGATCTTGGCCGTTGTCCAGGCTCCCGTCACATCCCACGGCGAGGCGTTATCAGTCAGTATCGTGCCCTGATTGGTCCCGAAATTTTCGCCGTTAGCGGTAAACAGGTCGCTCGGATATCCTTGACTCGGCGCCAGCGAGGTCAGACACGGCCGGGCACTAGCGGCGCCGCTATCAAGCGTAAACCGACTGCTGACCGTCGACGGGGTGGTGAGCGAACCAATCGGACTCGGGTAGGCGACGGTAACGCCGTAGTTGTAATACTGCCCGGTCGTGTTAGGCGTTAAAGACCCGGCGTCAAGCTTGTTCACGATCGCCGAATTGGTCCAAGACTTGATGGTCGGGTCGGCTTGCGCCTGACTGGATAACTTCAGGGCATCGCCCGGATCGGAGGCATTCGGCTTGGTGTCCGGCTGATTGACCTTCTCGAAATAATTACCCTGCACCGAGATGCAGGCGCCATTTGTATCATGTCCCGGATCAACCTGGGAAATATACGGTGCTTGGTAGCACTTG